>NZ_JBEPAK010000002.1:0-140942 GCF_040298565.1 Kitasatospora sp. NPDC001539
GGCCGGTTCCGGCCGGCGTCGCCGGGGCGGTGCCGGGGCCGTCGTTCTTTTGTGTGGCAAACCCGGGCATCCCGTACCCCGTGAGTGGGGGAGGGCCCGTGCGCGCTTCTTCCGAGTGGCCGCGCACTGTTAGAGTCCGTGGAGTTCCCTTGTAGGCTGCGCGTAGGCTCGCCTGTGCCGTCTGTACGGGAGCCCGAACCGCAAACTCCCCATTCAGGACCGACCCTCCCGCCGACGACGCGCGGGAGGCGCAGGAGGCACCGTGCTCAGTGCGTTCGCGCGGGCGTTCCAGACGCCCGACCTGCGCAAGAAGCTGCTGTTCACGCTGGGCATCATGGTGCTGTTCCGGCTGGGCTCGCACATTCCCATCCCGGGCGTGAGTTTCACGGCCGTCAACGAGTGTGTGAAGGACACCCGGAACAACGGCCTGTTCGGGCTCGTCAACCTGTTCAGCGGTGGCGCGCTCCTCCAGCTGACGATCTTCGCGCTCGGCATCATGCCGTACATCACCGCGAGCATCATCCTCCAGCTCCTCACCGTCGTGATCCCGCGACTGGAGGCCCTGAAGAAGGAGGGGCAGGCCGGTACGGCGAAGATCACCCAGTACACCCGCTACCTGACCATCGCGCTCGCCGTGCTCCAGGGCACCGGCATCGTGGCGACGGCCTCCAGCGGTGCGCTGTTCTCGGGTTGCCCGCTGGCGAACCAGATCGTGCCCGACACGTCGGTGTTCCGGATCGCCGTCATGGTCATCACGATGACCGCCGGCACCACCGTCATCATGTGGCTGGGCGAGCTGATCACCGACCGCGGCATCGGCAACGGCATGTCGCTGCTGATCTTCACCTCGATCGCCGCGCAGTTCCCGACCTCGATGTGGGCCATCAAGCAGTCCGGCACCATCGGCGGCGGCTGGGTCGAGTTCCTCTCCGTCATCGCGGTCGGCATCATCGTCGTGATGCTGGTCATCTTCGTCGAGCAGGCCCAGCGCCGGATCCCGGTCCAGTACGCGAAGCGCATGATCGGCCGCCGGGCGTTCGGCGGCACCTCGACGTACATCCCGCTCAAGGTGAACCAGGCCGGTGTCATCCCGGTCATCTTCGCCTCGTCGCTGCTGTACATCCCGGCCCTCGTGGTCCAGCTCACCAACAGCCAGGCCGGCTGGGCGGTGTGGATCAAGCAGAACTTCGTCAAGGGCGACCACCCGATCTACATGGCGACGTACTTCCTGCTGATCGTCTTCTTCGCCTTCTTCTACGTCGCCATCTCCTTCAACCCCGAAGAAGTTGCCGACAACATGAAGAAGTATGGTGGCTTCATCCCGGGCATCCGGGCCGGCCGGCCGACGGCCGAGTACCTGAACTACGTGCTGACCCGAATCACGTGGCCGGGTTCGCTCTACCTGGGCCTGATCGCGTTGATCCCGATGATCGCCCTGGTCGCCTTCGGACAGCAGACCAACTTCCCGTTCGGCGGCACCAGCGTTCTCATCGTCGTCGGCGTCGGACTCGAAACTGTGAAGCAGATCGAGAGCCAGCTCCAGCAGCGCAATTACGAAGGGTTCCTCCGCTGATGCGTATCGTCCTCGTTGGTCCTCCCGGGGCCGGGAAGGGTACTCAGGCGCACTTGCTCGCCGCGACCCTGTCCATCCCCCACATCTCCACCGGCAACCTGTTCCGTACGAACATCAGCCAGGGCACCCCGCTGGGGCTCGAGGCGAAGTCGTACATCGACAGCGGCCGTCTGGTGCCGGACGTGGTGACGATCGGGATGGCCAAGGACCGCATGCTCCAGGAGGACGCCGCCAACGGCTTCCTGCTGGACGGCTTCCCGCGCAACCTGGGCCAGGCCGAGGCGCTCGACGAGTTCCTCGCCGAGCAGGGCATCAAGCTGGACGGGGTGCTGGACCTGGAGGTCCCCGAGGACGAGGTCGTCAAGCGGATCGCGGGCCGTCGCCTGTGCCGCAAGAACGACACCCATGTCTTCCACGTCGCCTACAACCCGCCGAAGGTCGAGGGCGTCTGCGACGAGTGCGGCGGCGAGCTGTACCAGCGCTCGGACGACACCGAGGAGGCCGTGCGGGTCCGGCTGGAGGAGTACCACTCCAAGACCGAGCCGATCATCGGTTACTACAAGGAGCAGGGCCTCCTGGTGACCATCCCGGCGCTCGGCAAGGTGGACGAGGTCACCCAGCGCGCGATCGAGGCGCTCAAGCAGGACCGCTGAGCCTCTCGGCGGAGTACGCGTCGAACGGCCGGGTCGCCCGTGGAGCGGGCGGCCCGGCCGTTTCGGCGTCGTACGGTGGTAGCAGTGGAATCCGGACTTGGAAGGCGTGACCTGATGGTGGAGATCAAGACCCCCGAGCAGATCGCGAAGATGCGAGCGGCCGGGCTGGTCGTCGCCGAGGCGCTCAAGGCCTGCCGCGAGGCAGTCGCCCCCGGGGTGACCACCCAGGAGCTCAACGACATCGCGGACAAGGTCATCACCGACCACGGTGCCACCTCGAACTTCCGCGCCCACCACGGAGGCCTGTGGTTCCCCGGCGTGATCTGCGCCTCGGTGAACAACGAGGTCGTGCACGGCATCCCCGGTGACCGGGTGCTGCAGGAGGGCGACATCATCTCGATCGACTGCGGCGCGATCCTGGACGGCTGGCACGGCGACGCGGCGATCACCGTCCCGGTCGGCGAGGTCCGCCCCGAGGTGGAGATGCTGAGCCGGGTGACCGAGGGCTCGATGTGGGCCGGCATCGCCCAGATGAAGAAGAACAACCGCCTGGTCGACGTCTCCAAGGCGATCGAGGGGTACATCCGCCGCCAGCCGCTGCCGCCCAAGGGCAAGTGGGGCATCACCGAGGGCTACGGCGGCCACGGCATCGGCACCGCGATGCACATGGAGCCGCACGTGCTCAACTACGTCGAGCGCGGCCGCGGCAAGGGCCCGAAGCTGGTCCCCGGCACCGTGCTGGCGATCGAGCCGATGGTCTCGCTGGGCACCCCGCACACCACCGTGCTGGACGACGAGTGGACGGTCGTCACCAACGACGGCACCTGGGCCTCGCACTGGGAGCACTCGGTGGCCGTGACCGAGCAGGGCCCGCTGGTGCTGACCGCCTTCGACGGCGGCAAGGCCGCGCTCGCCCAGCTGGGCGTCACCGCGGCTCCGGACCCGCTGGCGTAGTCACGGCGGCGCCGACCGGCGCGCCTGACGAGGGATCAGGGCCCTGGAGGTTTGGACCTCCGGGGCCTTTGTCCTATTTTTATCGGCTGGCAGTGGCAGCGAACGGCTTACGAGCGAGCAGGAGAGAGCACGTGCTCAAGGGATTCCGCGACTTCATGATGCGCGGCAACGTCGTCGACATGGCGGTCGGCGTGGTGATCGGTGCCGCGTTCACGGCCGTGGTGACCGGCTTCGTGTCCGCCTTCCTCACGCCGCTGGTCGGCGTGGTGGTCGGCGCGGCCGGCGACTTCAGCTCGTACCGGGCGACGGTCGCCGGGGTGACCTTCCCGTACGGCCAGTTCCTGAACGTGGTGATCGCCTTCGTGATGACCGCCGCGGTGCTGTACTTCTGCGTCGTGCTGCCGATCACCAAGGCCACCGAGCGCTACCTGCCGAAGAAGCCCAAGGCCCCCAAGCGCCCCTGCCCCGAGTGCCTCACCGAGATACCGGTGGCCGCCCGCCGCTGCGCGGCGTGCACCGCCCACGTCGAGCCGCTGGCCGCGCCCACCGCGTCCTGACCTGCCGGTGTGACGGGCGCCGCCTCCCGGGCCCCGGTTTTGGAGCACCGGACGCGCTGGCGTAGGATGGACCGTCGGCTCACTCGTAGCGTGCTTCAGCACGCCCTCTTCCCCTCGGGGCTGGGGTGAACCCAGGTTCGCACGAGCGTTCCGCATACGGTAGCCGGTCCCGGAAGGTGGATCTCGCAGTTCATGGCTAAGAAGCAAGGCGCCATTGAGATCGAGGGCACCGTGATCGAGTCTCTTCCGAACGCGATGTTCAAGGTCGAGCTGCAGAACGGTCACAAGGTCCTCGCGCACATCAGTGGCAAGATGCGCATGCACTACATCCGCATCCTGCCGGACGACCGGGTCGTCGTGGAGCTCAGCCCCTACGACCTCACGCGCGGCCGGATCGTCTACCGCTACAAGTAAGAACGTCAGATCTAGACCCGGAGAACCTGAACATGAAGGTCAAGCCGAGCGTCAAGAAGATCTGCGACAAGTGCAAGGTGATCCGCCGCCACGGCCGGGTCATGGTGATCTGCGACAACCTGCGCCACAAGCAGCGCCAGGGCTGATCTCTCCCCAGCATTTCTCGTAGTACTTCGCGCGACGCGAAAACGTCATAAGCGGGCTACCCGATCCGTTCCGCGACGAACGGACTGCCACCCCCGGTCAGAGGCCGGGGCTCCCTCACCGTGAGGTGTCGGAGTAGGTAGCGCGCAAGACCTCTGAAGAACCACAGGAGCCTTGAATGGCACGCCTCGCCGGCGTTGATCTCCCCCGTGAGAAGCGGATCGAGATCGCCCTCACCTACGTGTACGGCATCGGCCGTACCCGCGCCCAGCAGACCCTGGCCGAGACCGGTGTCAACCCGGATGTCCGCGTTCGCGACATCTCCGAGGAAGACCTCGTCAAGCTGAGCCAGTACATCGACGCCAACTACACGGTCGAGGGTGACCTCCGCCGTGAGGTGGCCGCCGACATCCGCCGCAAGGTCGAGATCGGCTGCTACGAGGGTCTGCGTCACCGCCGCGGCCTGCCGGTCCGCGGTCAGCGCACCCACACCAACGCGCGTACCCGCAAGGGCCCGCGTCGCGCGATCGCCGGTAAGAAGAAGCCGGGCAAGAAGTAGTCCGTCCCGTCACCGGACATCCCTCCGGCCCGCGGGTCAGCGGACCGACCACCTCAGTAGGAGAACAGACTTATGCCCCCCAAGGGTCGTCAGGCTGCCGGCGCGAAGAAGATCCGCCGCAAGGAAAAGAAGAACGTCGCTCACGGCCACGCGCACATCAAGAGCACGTTCAACAACACCATCGTTTCGATCACCGACCCCTCGGGCAACGTGATCTCCTGGGCCTCCGCCGGCCACGTCGGCTTCAAGGGCTCGCGCAAGTCCACCCCGTTCGCCGCGCAGATGGCCGCCGAGGCCGCTGCCCGTCGCGCGCAGGAGCACGGCATGCGCAAGGTCGACGTCTTCGTGAAGGGTCCGGGCTCCGGCCGCGAGACCGCGATCCGCTCGCTCCAGGCCACCGGCCTGGAGGTCGGCTCGATCCAGGACGTCACCCCCAC
Organism: Kitasatospora sp. NPDC001539; assembly: GCF_040298565.1. NCBI lineage: Bacteria > Bacillati > Actinomycetota > Actinomycetes > Kitasatosporales > Streptomycetaceae > Kitasatospora > Kitasatospora sp. NPDC001539. The sequence goes on from NZ_JBEPAK010000002.1 coordinate 5,292, forward strand.
CCCGCACAACGGCTGCCGTCCGCCGAAGCGCCGCCGCGTCTGACCCAGCGCCTTCGGGCGTGCGGGTAACGCGTCACACCTCGTACGGGCTCCCACGTAGTGATTCGTCGCTGCTCGCGGGAGCCCGTACGCTTGGTCCTGTCGGCATCAAATAGTGGGTGCCGAAGACAACTGGAGGAACATCCCCCATGCTTATCGCTCAGCGTCCGTCGCTGACCGAAGAGGTCGTCGACGAGTTCCGCTCGCGGTTCGTGATCGAGCCGCTGGAGCCGGGCTTCGGCTACACCCTCGGCAACTCCCTGCGCCGCACGCTCCTGTCGTCGATCCCGGGTGCCGCTGTCACCAGCATCCGCATCGACGGCGTCCTGCACGAGTTCACCACCGTGCCGGGCGTCAAGGAGGACGTGACCGACCTCATCCTCAACATCAAGCAGCTGGTCGTCTCCTCGGAGCACGACGAGCCGGTCGTGATGTACCTGCGCAAGCAGGGCCCGGGTGTCGTCACCGCCGCCGACATCGCCCCGCCGGCGGGTGTCGAGGTGCACAACCCGGAGCTGGTCCTCGCCACCCTGAACGGCAAGGGCAAGCTGGAGATGGAGCTGACCGTCGAGCGCGGTCGCGGCTACGTCTCCGCCGTCCAGAACAAGGCCTCCGGCCAGGAGATCGGCCGCATCCCGGTCGACTCGATCTACAGCCCCGTGCTGAAGGTCACCTACAAGGTCGAGGCCACCCGTGTCGAGCAGCGGACCGACTTCGACAAGCTGATCGTCGACGTCGAGACCAAGCCCGCCATGCGTCCGCGCGACGCCATGGCCTCGGCCGGCAAGACCCTGGTGGAGCTGTTCGGCCTCGCCCGCGAGCTGAACATCGACGCCGAGGGCATCGACATGGGCCCGTCCCCGACGGACGCCGCCCTGGCCGCCGACCTGGCGCTGCCGATCGAGGAGCTGGAGCTCACCGTCCGCTCCTACAACTGCCTCAAGCGCGAGGGCATCCACACCGTGGGTGAGCTCGTCGCCCGCTCCGAGGCCGACCTGCTCGACATCCGCAACTTCGGTGCGAAGTCGATCGACGAGGTCAAGGCGAAGCTGGCCGGCATGGGCCTGGCCCTCAAGGACAGCCCGCCCGGGTTCGACCCGACCGCCGCCGCCGACGCCTTCGGCGCCGACGACCTCGACGACTCGCACTTCGCCGAGACCGAGCAGTACTGAGAGATTTGGCCGCGGGGGCGGTTCCACGGAGCCGCCCCCGTCGTCATGAAAGCCGTACGGGCACCGTGCCCGTACGCCCGCTGCGGTACCTGGTACGGCCGCAGTCGGAGATTCGAGGAGTAATTCCATGCCGCGTCCCACCAAGGGTGCCCGTCTGGGCGGTGGCCCGCACCACGAGCCGCTGCTGCTCGCCGGTCTGGCCCGTGAGCTGTTCCAGTACGGCCGCATCACCACCACCGAGGCCAAGGCCCGCCGCCTGCGCCCGCTGGCGGAGAAGCTGATCACCAAGGCGAAGAAGGGCGACCTGCACAACCGTCGCCTGGTGCGCAAGACCATCACCGACGTCTCGGTGCTGCACACCCTCTTCACCGAGATCGCGCCGCGCTACGAGAACCGCCCGGGTGGCTACACCCGCATCACCAAGATCGGTCCCCGTCGTGGCGACAACGCCCCGATGGCCGTGATCGAGCTGGTCGAGGCGCTGACCGTCGCGCAGACCGCCGTCGGCGAGGCCGAGGCCGCCACCAAGCGCGCCTCGAAGGAGGCTGCCGCCGAGAGCGCTGCCGCCGCCCCCAAGGCCGACGAGACCAAGGCCGACGAGGCCGAGGCCGCCGAGCAGGCCTGACACCTCTGGGTGTGTTGCGGGCCCGTTCTCCCAGCGATGGGGGAGCGGGCCCGTTCCCTTGTTCTTCGAGGTCCCGGGAGAAGAGAGACACGTGGTCAACGATTGCGCCGAGCAGCCGCCGGTGAAGGACGGCCCGGCGGACGGGCACGTCCGGGTCCGGCTCGACCTCGCCTACCACGGTGCCGAGTTCTCCGGCTGGGCCCGCCAGAAGGGCGGCCGGCGGACCGTCCAGGAGGAGATCGAGACCGCGCTGCAGGTCGTCACCCGCAGCCCGGAGCACTTCCCGCTCACCGTGGCCGGCCGCACGGACGCCGGGGTGCACGCCCGCGGCCAGGTCGCCCACGTCGACCTGCCGGCCGAGCTCTGGGAGGCGCACCGCGAGAAGCTGCTGCGCCGGCTGGCCGGCCGGCTGCCCGGGGACGTCCGGATCTACCGGGTCGGCGAGGCGCCGGCCGGGTTCGACGCGCGGTTCTCGGCGATCTGGCGCCGCTACGCGTACCGGGTCGCCGACCACCCCGGCGGCGTCGACCCGCTGCTGCGCGGGCACGTGCTGTGGCACGACCGGCCGCTGGACCTGGACCGGATGAACGCGGCCGCGAAGCTGCTGCTCGGCGAGCACGACTTCGCCGCGTACTGCAAGAAGCGCGAGGGCGCCACCACCATCCGCACCCTGCTGGAGCTGCGCTGGGACCGCGTCCCGGTGGACTCCTACGCCGCTCAGGAGGGCTCGCTGGCGGTCGCCACCGTTCGCGCCGACGCCTTCTGCCACAACATGGTCCGGGCGCTGGTCGGCGCGATGCTGCTGGTCGGCGACGGGCACCGGCCGGTGGAGTTCCCCGGCGAGGTGCTGGCGGGCGGGGTGCGCAACTCGGCCGTCAACGTGATCCGGCCGTACGGGCTCACCCTCGAAGAGGTCGGCTACCCGCCGGACGACCAGCTCGCCGAGCGCAACCGCCAGGCCCGGCGGATGCGGACCCTGCCCGGGCAGGGCGCCGCGCCCAGCGCCTAGGGGCCTGTCCGGCGGGCTCGGCCGGGCCGGGCCGAAATCGGTTTTGGCCGGACGCGTCCGCTTGGGACAATCCTCCTCATGGGACACGTCGAGATTTCGCACCTGGAGTACTACCTGCCGGACGGGCGGGTGCTGTTCGACGACGCGTCCTTCCGGGTCGGCGAGGGCGCCGCGGTCGCCCTGGTCGGCGCCAACGGGGCCGGCAAGACCACCCTGCTGCGCATGATCGCGGGGGACGTCCAGCCGCACGGCGGCTCGGTGACGATCAGCGGCGGGCTCGGCGTGATGCGCCAGTTCGTCGGCACCACCGGCCGCGAGGACCAGGCGGCCGGCCCCGGCGCCCTGCCGGCCGACGCGTCGGTGCGCGACCTGCTGGTCTCCGTCGCCCCCGAGCGGATCGCCAAGGCCGCCCGCGCGGTGGACGCCGCCGAGCTGGCGATGATCGCCCAGGACGACGAGAAGACGCAGATGGCCTACGCCCAGGCGCTCTCCGACTGGGCGGACGTCGGCGGCTACGACTACGAGACCGACTGGGACGTCTGCACCACGGCGGCCCTCGGCATCCCCTTCGACAAGGCCCAGTGGCGCGGTCTGAACACCCTCTCCGGCGGCGAGCAGAAGCGGCTGGTGCTGGAGGCGCTGCTGCGCGGCCCGGAGGAGGTGCTGCTGCTCGACGAGCCGGACAACTACCTCGACGTGCCCGCCAAGCGCTGGCTCGAGGAGGCCATCAAGGCCACCTCGAAGACCGTGCTGTTCATCTCGCACGACCGCGAGCTGCTCTCCCGCACCGCCGACAAGATCATCAGCGTCGAGACCGGCGCGGCCGGCAGCAGCGTGTGGGTGCACGGCGGTGGCTTCGACACCTTCCACGAGGCGCGCAAGGCCCGGTTCGAGCGCTTCGAGGAGCTGCGCCGCCGCTGGGACGAGGAGCACGCCAAGCTGAAGAAGCTGGTCGTCACCCTGCGCCAGGCCGCCGCCGTCAGCCACGAGATGGCCTCCCGCTACGCCGCCGCCCAGACCCGGCTGAAGAAGTTCGAGGACGCCAGCCCGCCGGAGACGCCGCCGCGCGAGCAGACGATCACCATGCGGCTCAAGGGCGGCCGCACCGGCGTGCGCGCCTTCACCCTGGAGCAGCTGGAGCTCACCGGCCTGATGGACCCCTTCGACCTGGAGGTCTTCTACGGGGAGCGGGTCGCGGTGCTGGGTGCCAACGGCGCCGGCAAGTCGCACCTGCTGCGGCTGCTGGCCGGGGACACCAGCGTCGCCCACACCGGCAGCTGGAAGCTCGGCGCCCGGGTGGTGCCCGGCCACTTCCGGCAGACCCACGCCCACCCGGAGCTGTTCGGCCGCACCGTCCGCTCGATCATCGAGGAGGAGCACGCGCTCAGCCGCGGCGCCGCGATGGGCGCGCTGCGCCGATACGAGCTGGACCGCCAGGAGGAGCAGAAGTTCGAGTCGCTGTCCGGTGGGCAGCAGGCCCGGCTGATGATCCTCAAGCTCGAACTCTCCGGCGTGACGGCCCTGTTGCTCGACGAGCCGACCGACAACCTGGACCTGGAGAGCGCCGAGGCGCTGCAGGCCGGGCTGGAGGCCTTCGACGGCACCGTGCTGTGCGTCACCCACGACCGCTGGTTCGCGAAGACCTTCGACCGCTTCCTGGTGTTCGGGGCGGACGGTCGGGTGTACGAGTCGCCGGAGCCGGTCTGGGACGTGACCAGGGTGGAGCGCGAACGCTGAGCGGCCGGGCGGGGGGCCGTCGACCGGCGGCCGAGGCGATTTTTGACCCCTTCGGGTCGTGCCGGTAACCTGGACGCTTGATGTGCGTATTGGCTCGCTCTATCTCACGTGAGAGGTCGGTACGCCGGAGACATCAGGTCGACGACCAGCGGCCACCCTTGAATTGCGTCCAAGGTTGGCCAGGCTGCTCTTCCGTCCGGGTGCTCCTGTCAGGACTCACTCACTGAAAAGCGAAGGCTACGACCGTGCGTACGTACAGCCCCAAGCCCGGCGACGTCCAGCGTCAGTGGCACGTCATCGACGCGACCGACGTCGTGCTCGGCCGCCTGGCCTCCCAGGCCGCCAACCTCCTCCGGGGCAAGCACAAGGCGATCTACGCGCCGCACGTTGACACTGGTGACTTCGTCATCATCATCAACGCCGACAAGGTGCACCTGTCCGGTAACAAGAAGACCCAGAAGCTGGCCTACCGCCACTCGGGCTTCCCGGGCGGTCTCCGTTCGGTGCGCTACGACGACCTGCTGGCGAACAACCCCGAGAAGGCCGTCGAGAAGGCCATCAAGGGCATGATCCCCAAGAACAGCCTGGGCCGTCAGATGCTCTCGAAGCTGAAGGTCTACTCGGGCGACCAGCACCCGCACGCTGCCCAGCAGCCGGTGCCGTTCGAGATCACCCAGGTCGCGCAGTAATTCGGCCACCAAGCCCCCCATCACTGAAAAGAGCTGAGGAACACCGTGGCCGAGACCACTGAAACCCTTGAGGTCGACTTCGACGAGGCCGCCGAGGCCGTCGAGGGCGAGTACACCTCCGAGGAGAGCTACACCTCCGAGTCCCTGGCCGGCCGCTTCGGCGAGGCCACCCCGGGCGCCGGCCTCGGCCGTCGCAAGGAGGCGATCGCCCGCGTGCGCATCGTCCCCGGCACCGGCCAGTGGAAGATCAACGGTCGCACCCTCGAGGGCTACTTCCCCAACAAGGTGCACCAGCAGACCGTGAACGAGCCCTTCAAGCTCCTCGAGCTGGACGGCCGTTACGACGTCGTCGCCCGCATCAGCGGTGGCGGCGTCTCCGGCCAGGCCTACGCGCTGCGCCTCGGCGTGGCCCGTGCCCTGAACGAGGCCGACGTGGACAACAACCGCGGCGCCCTCAAGAAGGCCGGCTTCCTGACCCGTGACGCCCGCGCCGTCGAGCGCAAGAAGGCCGGTCTGAAGAAGGCCCGCAAGGCGCCGCAGTACAGCAAGCGCTAATCGCGTCCCCGGGGGTGCGTTCCGCCCTGGCGGCGCACACCCCCTGGTTGCGCAAACCGTCGCCCCGGAGTACCCCGCGTACTCCGGGGCGACGTGTTCCCCGGCTATCGTGCGGCGGCCGGGGTCATCGGTGGGTTCCGAGCATGGTGATGGAGGACGTGACAGTGGGACGACTCTTCGGTACGGACGGCGTGCGCGGGGTGGCCAACGAGGGCCTGACGGCGGAGCTGGCGCTCGGCCTGTCGGTCGCGGCCGCCCACGTGCTCGGCGAGGCCGGCGCCTTCGACGGGCACCGGCCCGTCGCGGTGGTCGGCCGGGACCCGCGTGCCTCGGGCGAGTTCCTGGAGGCGGCGGTCATCGCCGGTCTGGCCAGCTCCGGCGTCGACGTCCTGCGGGTCGGTGTCCTGCCCACCCCGGCCGTGGCCTACCTCACCGGCGCGCTCGGCGCCGACTTCGGCGTGATGCTGTCCGCCAGCCACAACGCCATGCCGGACAACGGCATCAAGTTCCTCGCCCGCGGCGGCCACAAGCTGGACGACCGGATCGAGGACGCCATCGAGGCGCACTACCGCAAGCACACCGTCGGCGGCGAGGACTGGAACCGTCCCACCGGTGCGGCGGTCGGCCGGGTGCGCGAGTACACCGAGGGCTTCGACAAGTACGTCGCCCACCTGATCGGCGTGCTGCCCAACCGCCTGGACGGCATCAAGGTCGTCATCGACGGCGCCCACGGCGCGGCCGCGTACGTCGCCCCCGAGGCCTTCGCCCGGGCCGGCGCCGAGGTCGTCCACACCCTGGGGGCCGAGCCCACCGGTCTGAACATCAACGACGGGGTCGGCTCCACCCACCTGGACCGGCTGCGCGCCGCGATGAAGGAGCACCGGGCCGACCTCGGCATCGCCCTGGACGGCGACGCCGACCGCTGCCTGGCCGCCGACGCCGAGGGCAACGAGGTGGACGGCGACCAGATCATCGCCATCCTCGCCGTCGCCATGCGGGAGGCCGGCACCCTGCGCCGCAACACCGCGGTGGCCACCGTGATGTCCAACCTCGGCTTCAAGCTGGCGATGGAGCGCGAGGGCATCGACCTGGTGGAGACCGCCGTCGGCGACCGCTACGTGCTGGAGGCGATGAAGGAGCACGGCTTCGCGCTGGGCGGCGAGCAGTCCGGCCACGTGATCCTGCTGGACCACGCCACCACCGGTGACGGCACCCTGACCGGCCTGATGCTGGGCGCCCGACTGGCCGCCACCAAGCAGCCGCTGGCCGACCTGGCCGCGGTGATGACCCGTCTGCCGCAGGTGCTGGTCAACGTCAAGGGCGTCGACAAGAGCCGGGTGGGGACGAGCACCGGACTGGCCGCGGCGGTCGCCGCCGCCGAGGCCGAGCTGGGCGCCACCGGCCGGGTGCTGCTGCGCCCGTCCGGCACCGAGCCGCTGGTCCGGGTCATGGTCGAGGCCGCCGACGCAGCGCAGGCCGAGACGGTCGCGCAGCGGCTGGCCGAGGCGGTCCGCACCCACCTGGGCTGAACCCCCGCCAGGCCGTCGGCCCCGGCCGTACGGCGCCGCAGGACGGCGAAGGCCCCCACCGGTTCCGGTGGGGGCCGCTTGCCGTCGCCCGTGCGTCCGGTGGGCTCAGAGCTTGCGCAGCAGCGCCCGGCGGACCTTGTGGTCCGCGCCCTTCTGCAGGATCAGGGTGGCCCGGCCCCGGGTGGGCAGCACGTTCTCCAGCAGGTTGGGCTTGTTGATGGTGCGCCAGACCTGCCGGCCGTACTCCATGGCCTCCTCCTCCGGCACCTCGGTGAAGCGGCGGAAGTAGGAGTTCGGGTCCTGGAAGGCGGTCTGCCGCAGTTTGCGGAAGCGGTCCAGGTACCAGTGCTCGATGTCGTCCGTGCGGGCGTCGACGTAGATCGAGAAGTCGAAGTAGTCGGCCACCGCGAGGCGGGTGCGGCCGTCGGTGCCGGGCAGGGCCGGTTGGAGCACGTTGAGGCCCTCGACGATCAGGATGTCCGGGCGTTCCACCGTCAGCCGCCGGTCCGGCACGATGTCGTACACCAGGTGCGAGTACACCGGCGCGGTGACCCGCTCCTTGCCCGCCTTGACGTCCGCGACGAAGCGCATCAGCGCCCGGCGGTCGTACGACTCGGGGAAGCCCTTGCGGGCCATCAGGCCGCGCCGGCGCAGTTCGGCGTTGGGCAGCAGGAAGCCGTCGGTGGTGACCAGCTCGACCCGGGGGTGCTCGGGCCAGCGGGCCAGCAGGGCCTGGAGCAGACGGGCGGTGGTCGACTTGCCGACCGCGACCGAGCCGGCCACGCCGATGATGAACGGGGTGCGGGTGCGTTCGGTGTCCGGGGTGTCCAGGAAGGTGCCCAGGGCGCCGCGCAGGTCGTGCGTGGCATGGATGTACAGGTTGAGCAGCCGGGACAGCGGCAGGTAGACGTCACGCACCTCGTCCAGGTCGAGGGCTGTGCCGAGACCGCGCAGCTGCTCCACCTCCTCGGCGGTCAGCGGCAGCGGCGTACGCTCGCGCAGCGCACTCCACTCGGCCCGGCTGAGGTCCACGTAAGGGGACGGCGACGGGCCGGGCGTGGGGGCGCCCCGCGTACAGAGTTCGGTCAGCACATGCTCCATTGTGAGCCGTCGCGGTGTTCACGGTGGCTGTGGTGTCGGTCACGCAGAGTTGGCCCGAGAGGGGAAAAGGGCCACAGAACGGCCCTTATGCTGGCACGCATGTGCGGAATTGTTGGATACGTGGGCGCGCAGTCCGCCCTCGACGTAGTAATCGCGGGCCTGCAGCGGCTGGAGTACCGGGGCTACGACTCGGCCGGTGTCGCGGTGCAGGCGAAGGACTCCCAGGGGCAGTGGGGTCTGGTCACCGACAAGCGGGCGGGGAAGCTCGCCAACCTGGAGAAGTCCCTCGCCGAGTCGCCCCTGCCCGGCGGCACCACCGGCATCGGCCACACCCGCTGGGCCACCCACGGCGGCCCGACGGACGCCAACGCCCACCCCCACCTGGACGACGACAACCGGGTGGCCGTGGTCCACAACGGCATCATCGAGAACTTCGCCCAGCTGCGCGCCGAGATCGCCGAGCGCGGCCACACCCTCCGTTCCGAGACCGACACCGAGGTCGTCGCCCACCTGCTGGGCGAGGCGTACCAGGGCGACCTCGCCGAGGCCATGCGGGTGGTCTGCCGCCGCCTGGACGGTGCCTTCACCCTCGTCGCCGTGCACGCCGACGCGCCCGGCGTGGTGGTCGGCGCCCGCCGCAACTCGCCGCTGGTGGTCGGCCGCGGCGAGGGCGAGAACTTCCTCGCCTCGGACGTCGCCGCCTTCATCGCCCACACCCGCGAGGCGATCGAGCTGGGCCAGGACCAGGTCGTCGAGCTGCGCGCGGACGCCGTCACGGTGACCGACTTCGACGGCAACCCCGCCGAGGTGCGCGAGTACCACGTCGACTGGGACGCCTCCGCCGCCGAGAAGGGCGGCTACGACTACTTCATGCTCAAGGAGATCGCCGAGCAGCCGAAGGCCGTCGCCGACACCCTGCTGGGCCGGATCGGCACCGACGGCCGGCTGACGCTGGACGAGCTGCGGATCTCCGACGCTGACCTGCGCTCCGTCGACAAGGTCGTCATCGTCGCCTGCGGCACCGCGTTCCACGCGGGCATGATCGCCAAGTACGCGATCGAGCACTGGACCCGCATCCCCTGCGAGGTCGAGGTCGCCTCGGAGTTCCGCTACCGCGACCCGATCATGGGCCCGGGCACGCTGGTCATCGCCATCTCGCAGTCCGGCGAGACGATGGACACCCTGATGGCCCTGCGGCACGCCCGGGAGCAGGGCGCCAAGGTGCTGGCGATCTGCAACACCAACGGCTCCACCATCCCGCGCGAGTCGGACGCGGTGCTGTACACCCACGCCGGCCCGGAGGTCGCGGTCGCGTCCACCAAGGCGTTCCTGACCCAGCTGGTCGCCTGCTACCTGGTCGCCCTCTACCTGGGCCAGGTGCGCGGCACCAAGTGGGGCGACGAGATCTTCGCCGTCATCAAGGAGCTCGGCGACGCGCCGAAGCAGGTCGAGCAGGTCCTGGAGACCATGGAGCCGGTGCGCGAGCTGGCGCGCTCGCTGGCCGACGCCCGCTCGGTGCTGTTCCTGGGCCGCCACGTCGGCTTCCCGGTGGCCCTGGAGGGCGCGCTCAAGCTCAAGGAGCTGGCGTACATGCACGCCGAGGGCTTCGCGGCGGGCGAGCTCAAGCACGGCCCGATCGCGCTGATCGAGGAGGGGCTGCCGGTCGTGGTGGTCGTGCCCTCGCCGCGCGGGCGGTCGATCCTGCACGACAAGATCGTCTCCAACATCCAGGAGATCCGGGCCCGCGGCGCCCGCACGATCGTGATCGCGGAGGAGGGCGACGAGGCGGTCGTGCCGTACGCGGACCACCTGATCCGCATCCCGGTCACCCCGACCCTGCTCCAGCCGCTGGTCTCCACCGTCCCGCTCCAGGTCTTCGCCTGCGAGCTGGCCACGGCCAAGGGCCACGAGGTCGACCAGCCGCGCAACCTGGCGAAGTCGGTCACCGTCGAGTAGTACGCGCGTGCGTCCCTGCGGTGGCTGCGTCCTACCGCAGGGGCGCCGTGTCGAGCGTGAAGGAGAACGGCGGGGGCAGGTCGATCGACTTGCCGAAGGGGACCGACTCCTTCTCGGTGTAGTCGCCGTCCTCCGGTTCGGTGAACAGGGTGACCGTGCCTTCGCTGCGGTCGACCAGCAGGTAGCAGGGGATGCCGGCGGCGGCGTACCCGCGGCGCTTCTGCTCACGGTCCCGGCGGGGAGCGGTGGATGTGACTTCGAAGACGAGCAGTACGCCGGCGGGGTCCGCCCACGAATGGGAGTTCAGGAAGTGCCCGACCGGGCTGACGGTGCCGTCCGGGATGAACCGGCCTGTCGGCACAATGAGCCCCTTGTTGCCCGACAGATCGAACTCGGCCGCGGCCTTTCGCATGAACTGCCGGTTCAGCAGGGAGAACGCGGTTTCGTGCTCGCCGTCCGGCGGTGGTGTCACGACGATCTCCCCTTCGATCAGTTCGGCCTTGTAGCCGGGCGGCGTGTCCAGCTCCAGAAACGCCTGGAGGAGGTTGTCCTGGCCCAGCGGGCCCTCGACAGCTGGCATGGCGACCATGGCCCTTCTCCCTCCTGTGGGTCCGTGCCGAGCCACAAGGTAGGCATACGGACCGACACCGGAGGGGGATCGACGTGGGTGTCACTCGAAAGTGTGCCGCAGGCCCGGCTCCCGCGGGGCGGTGGCGCGGGCTAGCGTCGGCGGTAGCCGACCGCTGAAGGAGTTCTCCCCATGCGTCATGCACACCCTGTGGAAACCGTCCGCGCCGCCGAGGCCGCGCTGATGGCGCTGCTGCCGGAGGGCACGCTGATGCAGCGGGCGGCCGCCGGGCTGGCGGCGACCTGTGCGCGGCTGCTGATCCGGCGTCGGGGGCGGGTGTACGGCAGCCGGGTGGCGGTGCTGGCGGGCAGCGGGGACAACGGGGGTGACGCCCTGTACGCCGGGGCGGCGCTGGCCCGGCGCGGGGCGCGGGTGACGGCGGTGCTGCTGACGCCGGAGAAGGCGCACCCGGGCGGGCTGGCCGCGCTGCGGGCGGCCGGCGGCCGGGTGACGGCGGAGCAGGAGGTCGGCCTGGCCGACTTCTCGCGCGCGGACCTGGTACTGGACGGGATCGTCGGCATCGGCGGCCGGGGCGGGCTGCGCCCCGAGGCGGTGCCGTACGCGCGGGCCGAACGGCGCGGCGTCGTGGTGGCGGTGGACCTGCCCAGCGGGGTGGACGCGGACAGCGGCGAGGTGCCCGGCGAGGCGCTGCGCGCGGACGTGACGGTGTGCTTCGGCACGTACAAGCCCGGGCTGCTGGTCGACCCGGGCGCCGAGTACGCGGGCGCGGTGCAACTGGTGGACATCGGGCTGGAGCTGCCCGACCCGGAGTTGACGGCCCTCCAGCACGCGGACGCGGCGGCGCTGCTGCCGAGGCCCGGCACGGAGAGCGACAAGTACCGGCGCGGCGTGGTCGGGGTGGCGGCCGGCTCGGCGACGTACCCGGGGGCGGCGCTGCTGGCGGTGGCCGGGGCGCTGCGGGGCGGCGCGGGCGCCGTCCGGTACGTCGGCACGGCGGCCGAGGAGGTGGTGCGGCGCTTCCCGGAGGTGCTGGTCACCGAGGGCGGCCCGGCCGGGGCCGGGCGGGTGCAGGCCTGGGTGGTCGGGCCGGGCGGCGGCGAGGGGGCGCGGCAGGCGCTGACCGAGGCGCTGGCGGGCGACGTCCCGGTGCTGGTGGACGCGGACGGGCTGACCGAGCTGGGCCGGCTCGGGCCGCGGGCACTGGCCGGCCGGACGGCGCCGACCCTGCTCACCCCGCACACCGGCGAGGCCGCCCGGCTGCTCGCGGGCGCGGAGGGCACCGCGCCGCCCGCGGCCGACGCGCTGGCCGCGACCCGGCTGGCGACCGCCCGGCGGCTGGCGGCCGCCTACCGGGCGACGGTGCTGCTGAAGGGCTCCACCACGGTGGTGGCCGACCCGGGCGGGGCCGTCCGGGTGAACCCGACCGGCACCTCCTGGCTGGCCACCGCGGGCAGCGGGGACGTGCTGGCCGGCCTGGCCGGCTCCCTGCTGGCCTCGGGCCTGGCACCGCTGGACGCCGCCTCGGTGGCCGCCTACCTGCACGGTCTGGCGGGGCGCGAGGCGGCGGGCGCCCCCGGTGCGCCGGTGACCGCGATCGGCGTCGCCCAGGCGCTCCCGGCGGTCTGGCGGGCGGTCCGCGCGGGGTAGCCGAACGGAACCGGCCGGTCCGTTCCCGGCGTCCCAGACCACGCGGACCAGCCGTCCGCCGCAGGTCGGAGGGGTGCCCGGCGTCCCGGTGCCGACCGCCGCGCCGACGGGCCGTTCGGCGAGGACTCCGGGACGTCTGGGAGACTGACCCTGATGACAACTGCGAACACGACCGGCACGGCCACCCTCACCGACGGCGTACGGGCCGAGGCGACCATCGATCTCGCCGCCCTGCGCGGCAACCTCGCCGCGCTGCGCGAGCGCGTCGGCGGCTCCGCCGTGATGCTCGCGGTCAAGGCCGACGCCTACGGCCACGGCGCGGTCGAGTGCGCCCGGGAGGCGGTCGCCGCCGGCGTGGGCTGGCTCGGCTGCGCGACGCCCGAGGAGGCGCTGGCGCTGCGGGCCGCGGGCATCCGCCCGGGGCAGGCCCGGATCCTGTGCTGGCTGTGGACCCCGGGGGGGCCGTGGCGCGAGGCGCTGCGCGCCGACCTGGACATCTCGGTGAGCGGCCAGTGGGCGCTGGACGAACTGCTGCCGGCCGTCCGGGAGACCGGCATCCGGGCGCGGGTCCACCTGAAGGCCGACACCGGCCTCGGCCGCAACGGCTGCCAGCCGCACGACTGGCCGCAGCTGGTGGCGAACGCCCGGCGCGCCGAGGCCGAGGGCCTGCTCGAGGTGGTCGGCGTCTGGTCGCACTTCGCCGCCGCGGACGAGCCCGGCCACCCGTCCATCCGCGCCCAGCTGGACTCCTACCGCGCCGCGCTGGCGCACGCCGAGGCCGCCGGGCTGCGCCCGCAGGTCCGGCACCTGGCGAACTCGCCGGCCACCCTGCTGCTGCCCGAGGCGCACTTCGACCTGGTCCGCACCGGCCTGGCCGCGTACGGGCTGTCCCCGGTGCCCGAGGTGGGCTCGCCGGCCGACTTCGGGCTGCGCCCGGTGATGGCGCTGACCGCCCGGCTGGCGCTGGTCAAGCACGTGCCCGGCGGACACGGGGTCAGCTACGGCCACCACTACGTGACGCCCGGCCCGACCACGCTCGGGCTCGTCCCGGTCGGCTACGGCGACGGCGTCCCGCGCCACGCCAGCGGCACCGGCCCGGTGCAGATCGGCGGCAAGTGGCGCACGGTGGCCGGCCGGGTGGCGATGGACCAGTTCGTGGTGGACCTGGGCGGTGACACCCCGGAGACCGGCGACGAGGTGCTGCTGTTCGGCAACGGCGAGCGCGGTGAACCGACCGCCGAGGACTGGGCCCGCGCGAGCGGCACCATCTCGTACGAGATCATCACCCGGATCGGCGCCCGGGTGCCCCGCCGCTACCTCGGCGGCAGCCACCGAGAGGGCCTGCCGGCATGACCGGGGCACCGGCCGAGGGCAATCCGGCCGCGGCGGTGGCCAAGGCGGCCGGTGTGGCCACGGGGGTGAGCCGGGCCGGTGTGATCGGGATCTCCGTCGGGGTGCTCGCGGCCGGCGCGGCCGCGGGCGTCGCGCTCGAGCGGCTGACGGTCGGCCGGGCGATGCGCCGCCGCGCCCGGGCCGAGCTGGACGCGGCCGCCCCGTACGGCTCGCTGCGCGGGCGCCCGACGACGGTGGCCGCGCCGGACGGCACGGATCTGTACGTCGAGCTGGACGGCACCGGCTGGGACGAGCCGGACGGCGCGGGGCCCGAGCGCCCCGAGCCGCTGACCGTGGTGTTCAGCCACGGCTACTGCCTCAACCAGGACAGCTGGCACTTCCAGCGGGCGGCGCTGCGCGAGGGCATGCGGCTGGTCTTCTGGGACCAGCGCAGCCACGGCCGCTCCGAGCGCTCCCGCTCCTACCTGGCGGGGGAGTCGGCCAGCATCGACCACCTGGGCGGCGACCTCAAGGCGGTGATCGACGCCGTCGCGCCCACCGGGCCGCTGGTGCTGGTCGGCCACTCGATGGGCGGCATGACGGTGATGGCGCTGGCCGACCAGCACCCGGAGCTGTTCCGGGAGCGGGTCGCCGGGGTCGCGCTGGTCGGCACCCTGGCGGGGGGCTGGAACGAGGTGAGCCTCGGTCTCCCGAAGGCCGGGGCGAAGCTGTTCCGGAGGGTGGCGCCCGGCGTGGTGAAGCTGCTCGGCCGTCAGGTCGAGCTGGTGGAGGCTACCAGGCGGGCGGGCTCGGACCTCAGCGCCGTCCTCTACCGGCGGTTCTCCTTCGGGAGCCGGGACGTCGACCCTTCGGTGGTGCGGTTCGCCGAACAGCTGCTGGACGCCACCCCGATCGACGTGGTCGCCGAGTTCTTCCCGGTGTTCGGCGCGCACGAGAAGTACGAGGCGCTGGCCGCCCTGCGCGGCCTGCCGGCGCTGGTGCTGGCCGGGACGAAGGACCTGCTCACGCCCGCCACGCACAGCGAGGCGATGGCCGAACGGCTGCCCGGCGCCGAGCTGGTCCTGGTCGAGGGCGCCGGGCACCTGGTGCTGCTGGAGTGCCCGGGGCTGCTCGACCACGAGCTGGCCCGGCTGCTGCGCCGGGCCGCGGCCTTCGCCGGCGCCGCGCCGCTGCCGGCCGGTGTCCTCCGGCTGGCCGGCGAACAGCCCCAGGATCAGGACCAGGGCGAGGACCGGGACCGGGCCGGCGACCAGGGCCCGGACCCGGCCGTCGACCCGGCCTGACCCCCCCGCCCGCCACGGCGGGGCCCGGCGATGTGGCACGGTAGCGGTGGCGGCCGGTGGTCGGTGCGCCGCTACGGAGCGAAGGGCAAGACACACGCATGGGCTCGCACGCCACTCTCACCGTCCCCACGCCGGAGCGGATGGGCCGGCTCGGCCGGGAGCTGGCCGCGCTGCTGCGGCCGGGTGACCTGGTGCTGCTCTCCGGGGAGCTGGGGGCCGGGAAGACCACGCTGACCCGCGGCCTGGGGGAGGGGCTGAAGGTCCGCGGGGCGGTGACCTCGCCGACCTTCGTGATCGCCCGAGTGCACCCCTCGCTGGTCGGCGGGCCGGCCCTGGTGCACGTGGACGCGTACCGGCTGGGCGGGGACCTGGACGAGATGGAGGACCTCGACCTGGACGTCTCGCTGCCGGAGTCGGTGGTCGTGGTCGAGTGGGGCGAGGGCAAGGTCGAGCGGCTGTCCGACGACCGGCTGGAGGTGCGGATCGAGCGGGCGATCGGTGACACCGCCGGGGAGGACCACGACCCGCGCCGGGTGGTGCTGACCGGCATCGGGGACCGCTGGGCGGGTGCGCGGCTGGAGGAACTGGCCTGACCGGACCGCCCCCGTTTTGCCGACAGCGTGTCGGCATGGTGTTGCGGGCGGGGTGCCGGGCGTGGTGGGATGGGTGCTGCGGTTAGGTCTGCCTAACTAGGGAGGCGCCATGTCGAGCACCACCCCCGCCCCGGAGCGCTCCGCGCGCGACACCGGGGCCGGAGAGTCCGCCCGCCGTGCCGCGGGAGCGCCGATGCGGGCGCTGCTGGCCGCCTGCGCGGCCGCCGAAGCGGTCTCCACCCCGCCCGAACCCGAGCCGCGGCAGGCCGACGAGCCCGGGACGGGAACACCCCGGGCCGCCGCCTGACGGCGCCCGCCTCAGGGGATCACGACCACCTTGGTGCCGTTGGGCGCGAAGTCCCACAGCAGCTGACCGTCGGCGCGGCCGCTGCGGATGCCGCCCGTCCTGGTCTTCGGGTCGGGGGTCGGCGTCGTGCCGTCCAGTGCCGAGCTGAAGCCGAAGACCACGCCGTTCTGCTGGGCGAACCGCACCACGTGCTCGATCTGCCGGCCGTCCGTACCGGTGCCGCTCGGGGTGCGGCTGTACACCGAGTAGCTGCCCGGGGTCGGCTCGACCGAGCCCGGGGCGACCTGGAAAACGGCCGTGACCTGCGGGTTCTTCTTCGGGTCGACCAGCCAGACGTAGTGGGTGCTCACCGAGTAGACCACCCGGGTGCCGCTGCCCGAGCTGACCGGCAGCGCCGGCGCGGTCGGGGTCGCCGAGGCGCTCGGCGTCGCGGAGGCGGCCGGCCCGGTGGACGTCGCCGCGGTGGTGGGGCGGGCTCCGCCGGCGCGGTCCTGTGCGCCGTTGGCCTGGAAGGCCAGCAGGCTCACCACTGCCAGGGCCCCCAGGGTCAACCCCGTGACCACCACTCCAGGACCCATCTTCGCCACGTGCCGCTCCCCGCTGTCGTCCGCTGTCCGTACCGCCCCTTATCGTGCCAGGTCCGCCCGGCCGGTCCGCAGCGCCCAGTACGTGTGTTCCCGAGGGGGACACCAGCTCGATCGGCCGGTCGGCCCAACGTCGGTCTAACCTTGACCCGTGCTGCTGCTCGCGTTCGACACCGCTACCCCCGCCGTCACCGCCGCCGTCCACGACGGCACGGCCGTCCTCGCCGAGACCCACCAGGTCGACGCCCGGCGCCACGGCGAACTGCTGCTGCCCGCGATCGACGAGGTCCTGAACGCCGCCGGGGTGGACAAGCACCGCCTCACCGGCATCGCGGTCGGCGTCGGCCCGGGCCCGTACACCGGTCTGCGGGTCGGCCTGGTGACCGCCGCCGCGCTCGGGCACGCGCTCGGCCTGCCGGTGCACGGCGTCTGCACCCTGGACGCGATCGCCTTCCAGGCCCGCGCCGAGGGCCTGGACGGCGAACCGTTCACGGTGGCCACCGACGCGCGCCGCAAGGAGGTCTACTGGGCCTCCTACGACGCCGAGGGCCGCCGCACCGAGGGCCCGGGCGTGGACCGCCCCGCCGAGCTGACCCCGCAGGCCCGCTCGGTCGGCGCCGGCGCGCTGCTCTACCCCGACGCCTTCCCCGGCGCCCACGGGCCCGAGCACGTCTCGGCCGGCGCCCTGGCCGGCTTCGCCGCCGCCGAGCTGGCCGCCGGCCGCGAGCTGCTGCCGAACCTCCCGCTGTACCTGCGCCGGCCGGACGCCCAGGTCCCGGCGGGGTACAAGACCGTTCTCGGGGGCAAGGCGGTGCTCCCGGCGTGAACCACGGCACCACCCTGCGCCCGATGCGCTGGTGGGACATCGAGCCGGTGATGGAACTGGAGCTCAAGCTCTTCCCCGAGGACGCCTGGTCCCCCGGGATGTACTGGTCCGAACTCGCCGAGGCCCACCACGGCGGGACGCGCCACTACACCGTCGCCACCACCGGGGACGGCGCGGTCGTCGGCTACGCCGGGCTGATGGCGGTCGCCGGCGAGGGCGACGTCCAGACCATCGCCGTCGACGAGCGCCACCAGGGCACCGGCCTCGGCGCGGCGCTGCTCACCGACCTGATCCGCGAGGCGGGCCGGCGCGGCTGCGCCGAACTGCTGCTGGAGGTGCGGGTGGACAACCCCCGCGCCCAACGGCTCTACGAGCGCCATGGCTTCGAACCGGTGGGCATCCGGCGGGGCTACTACCAGCCCGCCAACGTCGACGCCCTGGTGATGCGCCTCGACCGCCCCAGCCCCGACCACCGGGGCCCCGACCGCCCCAGCCCGGACCGTCCGGGCCCCGACCACCCCCGCACCGACAGCACCGACCCGAAGGACATTGAGGACACCCCCCATGGCTGACGAACCGCTCGTCCTCGGCATCGAGACCTCCTGCGACGAGACCGGCGTCGGCATCGTGCGCGGCACCACCCTGCTGGCCGACGCGGTGGCCTCCAGCGTGAACGACCACGCCCGGTTCGGCGGCGTCGTCCCGGAGATCGCCAGCCGCGCCCACCTGGAGGCGATGGTCCCGACCATCCAGCGCGCCCTGGACACGGCCGGGGTCAAGGCCAGCGACCTGGACGGCATCGCCGTCACCGCCGGCCCCGGGCTGGCCGGCGCGCTGCTGGTCGGCGTCAGCGCCGCCAAGGCGTACGCCTGGGCGCTGGACAAGCCGCTGTACGGGGTCAACCACCTCGCCTCGCACATCTGCGTCGACCAGCTGGAGCACGGCCGGCTGCCCTCGCCGACGATGGCCCTGCTGGTCTCCGGCGGGCACTCCTCGCTGCTGCTCAGCGAGGACATCACCACCGACGTCCGCCCGCTCGGCGCGACCATCGACGACGCGGCCGGCGAGGCCTTCGACAAGGTCGCCCGGGTGCTCGGCCTGGGCTTCCCCGGCGGCCCGGTCGTCGACCGGACGGCCCGCGAGGGCGACCCGGGGGCGATCGCCTTCCCGCGCGGCCTGACCGGGAAGAACGACCCGGAGTACGACTTCTCCTTCTCCGGGCTGAAGACCGCCGTCGCCCGCTGGGTGGAGGCCAAGCGCCGGGCCGGCGAGGAGGTGCCGATCGCCGATGTCGCGGCGTCCTTCCAGGAGGCGGTCACCGACGTGCTCACCCGCAAGGCCGTCAAGGCGTGCAAGGACAACGGCGTCGACCACCTGATGATCGGCGGCGGCGTCGCCGCCAACTCCCGGCTGCGCGAGATGGCCCAGCAGCGCTGCGACCGGGCCGGCATCCGGCTGCGGGTGCCCCGGCCGGGCCTGTGCACCGACAACGGCGCGATGGTCGCCGCGCTCGGCTCCGAGATGGTGTGGCGCGGCCGCACGCCGTCCGCCTTCGACCTGTCGGCGGACTCCTCGCTGCCCGTCACCGACGTCCACGTGCCCGCCCCGGCCATCGGGCACGGCGACCTCCACGGCCAGGCCTACGACGCGCTGGGAGGCGGCGCCGCGTGACCGTCGCCGTCATGTGGGAGGCCCGGGCGGCGGACGGCCGCGGCGCCGAACTCGCCGCCTGGGTGCGGGAGTCGGCGCTGCCCGCGGTGCGCGGAGCGGCCGGGCTGGAACGCCTCGAGCTGCTCTCGGCACCGGGCGCCCGGCCGGCCGACGACCGGGAGCGGGTGCTGCTGATCACCTGGTGGAGCGGCGAGCCGGTACCCGTCGCCGACCCGCCGGCCGAGCTGATCGGCCGCCCGGTGCACCGCTGGTCCTTCACCAGTGAGCACGTCGAACGGCCGGACGGCGGCGCAGCCGGATAGCCGGGAGCCGCACGATCGAAGGGCCGCACGGCTGAACAGTCGCACAATCGAACGGCCGGTCAGCCGGAAGCCCGGGCCGCCGGAAGGACGTGGTCGGGAACCGCCGCCCCCGCCGCTACCGTGCATAGCTGAGAGGAAGCTGGACGGAACCGGGAGCGCGGTGCGGTGAACAGGGACGGGCGGAGCAGGACCAGGACGTGCGCGGCGGGGGCGCTGGCCCTGCTGGCCTTCACCACCGCGTGCGGCGACAACGGGGGCGGCGGAGGTACGGCGGCCGCGACGAGGACCGCTCCGGCGGCGTCCCAGCCGTCCGGCGGTGGCGCCGCACCGACGGCCGCGGCCACCACGCCCGGCGCGGCCCCGGTCCAGGGCGACACCGCGGCCTGGGCGAAGTGGAACCTCAAGCCGCTCGCCCCGGCCCCCGCGCCGCCGGCCGACAAGCCGGTCAAGCTCGAACGCAGCGGCACCGTGCCGGTGTTCAGCGACGTGAAGACGAACGACAAGGTCGTCTTCATCACCATCGACGACGGCGCCGAGAAGGACCCGAAGTTCGTCGAGATGCTGACCGACCTCAAGGTGCCGATCACGATGTTCCTGACCAAGGACATCGTCAAGAACGACTACGGCTACTTCAAGCCGCTCCAGGCGCTCGGCAACCACATCCAGAACCACACCGTCACCCACCCGGTGATGAGCAAGCTCCCGCCGGACAAGCAGAAGGCCGAGATCTGCGACGACCAGGCCGCCCTCACCCAGCAGTACGGCACCGCCCCGCTGCTGTTCCGCCCGCCGTTCGGCGACGGCGCCAACACCCCGACGCTCAACTCCTCGGTGCAGCAGTGCGGTCCGCGCGCGATCGTGCTGTGGCGCGAGTCGATGCAGATCCACGACATGCAGTACCAGGCCGCCGACAAGAAGCTGAAGCCCGGCGACATCATCCTGGCGCACTTCCGGGGCCCCAAGGAGCTCAAGGGCGCCACGATGACCCAGATGTTCGGCGACCTGCTGGCGCGGATCCAGGAGCAGGGCTTCTCGGTGGCCCGGCTGGACGACTACATCCAGCCGCCCGCCTCCTAAGGGCCCGACGGGGCCGTCACGGGCTGCCCCAGCATCATCAGCGGCCCCCGGTCGGTGCGGCTGAGGATCACCGTGGCGGTGTTCGGCCCGGAGGGCTTGAGCTGGCGGCGCAGCTCCTCCGGGGTGATCGCCATCCCGCGCTTCTTGATCACCACGGTGCCGACGCCGCGCTCGCGCAGCAGGGCCTTCAGCTTCTTGATGTGGAAGGGCAGCACGTCGGTGAGCTCGAAGGCGTGCGCGTACGGGGTGGCGACCAGCCGGTCCGAGGTCAGGTAGGCGATCTTCGGGTCGATCAGCCGGCCGTCGACCTGCTCGGCGACCTCGGCCACCAGGTGCGCCCGGATCACCGCGCCGTCCGGCTCGTACAGGTACCGCCCGACCGGGCCGGGCGCCGGGTCGGGCAGGTCCCCTCCGGCCAGGCTGGCGCCCTGCGGCAGCAGGGTGGCGCGGTGCGGGCGGTCCGCCCGGGTGCCGAACCAGAGCACCGCCTCCTTGACGTCCCCGTGGTCGGACACCCACTCCGCCTCGGCGTCCGCCGGGACGGCCTCGTGCGGAATGCCGGGGGCGACCTTCAGCGCGCCGATCGGGGTCCGCCGCCCGGCCTCGACCGCCCAGGACAGCGGCGGGGTGTAGGCCTCGGGGTCGAACACCCGGCCGCGCGAGGTGCGGCGGGCCGGGTCCGTGAACACCGCGTCGTAGCCGGTGACGTCCACCTCGGTGACGTCCGCGCAGCGCACCTCGACCAGCTCGGAGAGGCCGAGCGCGGCGGCGTTGGCCGCCGTCGCGGCGCAGGCCGCCGGGTCCCTGTCGACGGCCAGCACCTCGATGCCGGCCCGGGCCAGCGCCAGCACGTCCCCGCCGATGCCGCAGCACAGGTCGGCGAGCCGCCGCACCCCCAGTCCGGCGAACCGGCGGGCCCGCCACTCGGCCACGCTGCGTCGGGTGGACTGCTCGACGCCGTTGGGCGTGAAGTACATCCGGTCGGCGTCCGCACCGAACTTCGCCCGCGCCCGCTGCCGCAGCCGGGCCTGGCCGAACGCCGCGGACACCAGCTCCGCCGGGTGCTCCCGCCGCAGCCGGGTGGCCAGGGCCAGCTCCTCCTCGGGGGCGAACTCGCGCAACTCGGCGAGCAGGGCCTGACCTTCGGGGGTCAGCAGGGGCTGGAGGTTCTCGGTGTCCACGGGGCCATTCTCGCCGGTGCCCGGGCCGGGCTCACGACGGCGTCCCGGCCGGTGCGCCGGGCGCCCGGGCGCGGTGCGCCGGTCCGAACGGACCGCCCGCCGCAGGCCCCGGGCCGCACACACGTACGGCCGGTCGCCCGCGACACGGGCCCTCCGGGCGCGCCGTTGGCACTCTGGTTGACTGAGTGCTAACACAGGCCTATGGTCGTCCTTGGCACTCCCCAGTGGGGGAGTGCTAACGCGAAGACGCGTGTCTGACCCCCGCGACGGCAGGCTCGCAGGTTCGCCCCATACCCGTAAGAAAGCCCCGTAATCTCCGAAGGGGAGCTCGGACGTGACCACCAGCAGCAAGGTTGCCATCAAGCCGCTCGAGGACCGCATCGTGGTCCAGCCGCTCGACGCCGAGACCACCACGGCCTCCGGCCTGGTTATCCCGGACACCGCCAAGGAGAAGCCCCAGGAGGGCGTCGTCCTGGCCGTCGGCCCGGGCCGCTTCGAGGACGGCCAGCGTCTGCCGCTCGACGTCGCCGTCGGTGACATCGTCCTGTACTCGAAGTACGGCGGCACCGAGGTGAAGTACCAGGGCGAGGAGTACCTGGTGCTCTCCGCTCGCGACGTCCTCGCGATCATCGAGAAGTAAGACGTCCCCGACCCGCCCCGGAACCGTGTCCTCCATGACAGCGGCCCGGGGCGTGGTTGTTGGTTCACGTTTGTCGGCGGCCGGTCGGTCGGCCGCAGCCCCGAGGGAATAGGGAACATGGCGAAGATCCTGCAGTTCGACGAGGACGCCCGCCGCTCGCTGGAGCGCGGTGTCAACAAGCTGGCCGACACCGTCAAGGTGACCATCGGCCCCAAGGGCCGCAACGTCGTCATCGACAAGAAGTTCGGCGCCCCGACCATCACCAACGACGGTGTCACCATCGCCCGTGAGGTCGAGCTGGACGACCCGTACGAGAACCTTGGCGCGCAGCTCGTCAAGGAGGTCGCCACCAAGACCAACGACGTCGCGGGTGACGGCACCACCACCGCCACCGTGCTGGCCCAGGCCCTGGTCAACGAGGGTCTGCGCAACGTCGCCGCCGGTGCCGGCCCGGCCGCCCTGAAGAAGGGCATCGACAAGGCCGTCGCCGCCGTCTCCGAGCACCTGCTGTCCGTGGCCCGCGAGATCGAGGGCAAGGACGACGTCGCCGCCGTCGCGTCCCTCTCCGCCCAGGACCCCCAGGTCGGCGAGCTGATCGCCGAGGCGATCGACAAGGTCGGCAAGGACGGTGTCATCACCGTCGAGGAGTCGAACACCTTCGGCGTGGAGCTGGACTTCACCGAGGGCATGCAGTTCGACAAGGGCTACCTGTCGCCGTACTTCGTCACCGACGCGGAGCGGCAGGAGGCGGTCCTCGAGGACCCGTACATCCTGATCAACCAGGGCAAGATCTCCTCCATCCAGGAGCTGCTGCCGCTGCTGGAGAAGATCCTGCAGGGCGGTTCCTCCAAGCCGCTGCTGATCATCGCCGAGGACGTCGACGGCGAGGCGCTGTCGACCCTGGTCGTCAACAAGATCCGCGGCACCTTCAACGCCGTCGCCGTCAAGGCGCCGGGCTTCGGCGACCGCCGCAAGGCGATCCTCGGCGACCTCGCCGTCCTGACCGGCGGCCAGGTCATCTCCGAGGAGGTCGGCCTCAAGCTCGACCAGGTCGGCCTGGACGTGCTGGGCACCGCCCGCCGCGTGACCATCACCAAGGACGCCACCACGGTCGTCGACGGTGCCGGTGACGCCGAGGCCGTGGCCGGCCGCGTCGCCCAGATCAAGGGCGAGATCGCCGCGACCGACTCCGACTGGGACCGCGAGAAGCTGCAGGAGCGCCTGGCCAAGCTGGCCGGCGGCGTCTGCGTCATCAAGGTCGGCGCCGCCACCGAGGTGGAGCTGAAGGAGCGCAAGCACCGCCTGGAGGACGCCATCTCGGCGACCCGCGCCGCGGTCGAGGAGGGCATCGTCGCCGGTGGTGGCGCCTCCCTGGTCCACGCCGCCAAGGTGCTGAACGACGGCCTGGGCCTGTCGGGCGACGAGGCCACCGGTGTCGCCGTGGTCCGCAAGGCGCTGCACGAGCCGCTGCGCTGGATCGCCCAGAACGCCGGCCTCGAGGGCTACGTCATCACCTCCAAGGTCTCCGAGCTGGAGCTCGGCCAGGGCTACAACGCCGCCACCGGCGAGTACGGCGACCTGGTGAAGGCCGGCGTCATCGACCCGGTCAAGGTCACCCGCTCCGCCCTGGAGAACGCCGCCTCGATCGCCTCCCTCCTGCTCACCACCGAGACCCTCGTGGTGGAGAAGAAGGAGGAGGAGGCCGAGAACGGTCACGGCCACTCGCACGGCCACGGCCACTCGCACTGAGGCTCCGACGCCTGACCGGAGGCCCGGTCCGCACCCCGCAAGGGGTGGCGGGCCGGGCCTCCGGCTGTAACTCGCCCGCTCGCCTCCGGGGCGCGCTGTTGTTCGCCCGCTCGCCTGCGGGGCGCTCCGACCCGGTGCCGACGGTCGGCGCTCCAAGGCCCCTCGTCCCTCGGGGCCTCCTCGCTTCTCCCTTTCGGCACCGGCGCGCCCCTTCGGCTCGGGGCGGGCTCGCCCGCTCGCCGGTTCGGGTGGCTCGGGGCTGTTGCTCGCCCGCTCGCCTGCGGGGCGCTCCGACCCGGTGCCGACGGTCGGCGCTCCAAGGCCCTCGTTCCTCGGGCCTCCTCGCTTCTCCCTTTCGGCACCGGCGCGTCCCTTCGGCTCGGGGCGGGTGCTCGCCCGATCGCCGGACCTTTGAGGCTTCAACTATCAGTAGAATTTTGCAGAATGCAAAGATTGCCTTATAACTGAGGCATGATCGAGGCCCGCCACCTGCGCGTCCTGCGTGCCGTCGCCCGCACCGGCTCCTTCTCCGCCGCCGCCCGCGAGCTGGGGTGCACCCAACCCGCCATCAGCCAGCAGATGAAGGCGCTGGAGAAGTCGGTCGACACCCCCCTGGTGGTCCGCTCGGGCCGCGGGATGCAGCTCAGCGAGGCCGGGCGGGTGCTGCTCAAGCATGCCACCGGAATCCTGGCCGGGCTCTCCGCCGCCGAGGAGGAGGTCGCCGCGATCGCCGGACTGCGGGCCGGCCGGGTCCGGCTGGTCTCGTTCCCGACCGCGAGCTCCACCCTGGTGCCGCCCGCGGTAGCCCGGCTGCGGGACGGCCATCCGGGGGTGCGCGTGTCGCTGGTCGAGGCGGAACCGCCGGAGTCGCTGGCGATGCTGCGCGGCGGCGAGTGCGAGATCGCGCTGGCCTTCCGCTACCCGCAGTCGGACGGCGCCGTGGCGCTGCCCGCCCCCGCCCCCGTGCACGGGACGCCGCGCGAGGCGCGGGCGGAGGCGAACCTGGAGGCGCAGCAGCTGTCCGCCGGGTCGGACTGGTCCGATCTGGTGGTCACCCCGCTGCTGGACGATCCGCTCGTGGGCCTGCTGCCCGCCGCCCATCCGCTGGCCGGGCGGGGCGGGCCGGTCGGCCTGGCGGAGCTGGCGGGGGAGCAGTGGATCGCCGGCTGTCCGCAGTGCCGGGGGCACCTGGTGGAGCTGTGCGCCGGAGCGGGCTTCGAGCCCCGGATCGACTTCGCGACCGACGACTACCCGGCGGTGGTCGGCCTGGTGGCGGCCGGGCTCGGGGTCGCGGTGCTGCCCCGGCTGGCCCTGCGGTCGGTGCGCCCTGACGGCGTGTCGACGGTGCCGGTGCGGACGGCCTCCGGGGCTCCCGCGCTGCGCCAGGTGGTGGCGCTGACCCTGCCGGACCTGGCCGAGGTGCCGGCCGTCGCGCTGATGCTGGAGCGGCTGGCGGGCGCGGCCGCCGACCACTGACGTCCGGCGATGCCCTTCTCTCGGGGCGCGCACCGACTGTGCGCGGCCTGAGGCGCAGCGAAGAAACGTTTCTTCACGGCGCACCGCGGAGGCGGGTCTAACGCCGCGCGACGGCCGGCGGGGTCAGCGGGACCTCCACCAGGCGGTGCCGCGAGCGGCCCAGCATCTCCTCGCGCTCGTCCTCCGTCATTCCTCCCCAGACGCCGTACGGCTCGCGGACCGCCAGGGCGTGCGCGGCGCACTCGGCGATCACCGGGCACCGCATGCAGACCTCCTTGGCGCTCGCCTCGCGCGAACTGCGGGCCGCCCCGCGCTCGCCCTCCGGGTGGAAGAAGAGCGAGCTGTCCACGCCGCGGCAGGCTGCCGAGAGCTGCCAGTCCCAGAGGTCCGCGTTGGGACCGGGGAGGCGGGAGAAATCTGCCATGGCTCATTCCCTTCGGATGCGGTCGGCCTTCAGCCGGGCGTGTCGGCGGGCTGCTGCCGAGCGGTGCCCGGCGGGGCGTCCCGCGCTGGTGTGGACACCTGGAAATATGACTTAAGGCAACTCCATGGACAAGTCACCCACACACGGGCACAACAGTCAATGACCATGCGAAAGCTATAAAAACGGGCAAAGTGGGCAAGGGGTTTCGGCGGACGAGGGTGCGGCAATCGGGTGGCCGACGGGCGCGCAGGCGACCCGCACCGGTGTGCGGGTCGTGCGCCGACCGCGCGCGAGCTGCGCAAAAGTGCGGCGTGTGCACCGCGATGCGGCTGATCCGTAACGGGTCGGCCACGTACAGTGGTGGAGATGGCCTGAAGGCCGTAACTCATTCGAGTGACGGTCGTTGGAAGTGCGGAGGCGGTTAGCGGGCGCCGGACGTCGGGAACGATCGCGGGCAAGTCGGGGCGATCAGGCCGGGGTCCGTCGCCGATCGGCCGTGTCGGAGAGGTTCGTACCAGCCAGGAGGCTCAACGTGACGCGGATCAGCTGCGGAGGACGACGGTCATGACTTCCGTTCTCGTTTGCGACGATTCCCCGCTCGCCCGCGAGGCGCTTCGCCGCGCCGTCGCGACCGTACCCGGCGTGGACCGGGTCACCACCGCGACGAACGGGGAGGAGGTCCTCCGCCGCTGGGTGGCCGACCGCTCCGATCTCGTCCTGATGGACGTCCGGATGCCCGGCCTCGGCGGGGTCGAGACGGTCCGGCGGCTGCTGTCGGCCGACCCGGGCGCCCGGATCATCATGCTCACCGTCGCCGAGGACCTCGACGGTGTCGCGCTCGCGGTGGCCGCGGGTGCCCGCGGGTACCTGCACAAGGACGCCTCGCGCGCCGAACTGCGGGCCACCGTCACCCAGGCCCTCGCCGACCCGACCTGGCGGCTCGCCCCGCGCCGGCTGCGCAGCCCCGACATGGGCGCCGCACCGACCCTGACGGCGCGTGAGATCCAGGTGCTGGAGGGCATGAGCCACGGCCGCAGCAACGCCGAGATCGGCCGCGAGCTGTTCCTCTCCGAGGACACCGTCAAGACCCACGCCCGACGGCTGTTCAAGAAGCTCGGGGCCTCCGACCGCGCGCACGCGGTGGCGCTGGGCTTCCGCTGGGGCCTGGTCCGCTGACCGCGGCGGCGCCGGGGAAGCGGCGCGCCGCCGTCGATCCCCGGAGCGGGAGCCGCACGGGCGTGTGACGTTCCGGTCCCGAGGTTGCACCATGGAGGAGTGGAGCACCTCGGGGACCAGCGGACAGGCACTGCGGCGAACCACGCAGCCGCAGGACACTCGGCGGACGGCGCGACGGACGGGACCACCCACGGCGGCGGTGCGGGAGGCGGCACGGTGCAGGAGGGGCCGGTGAGGCGCGGAACGCCGCGCAGTGCCGCAGCGCATAACGTTCCGGTGCACAACTCCGGACGCGGTGCCGCGTTTTCCCGGTCGACCAGGCACCATGGAC
Source organism: Kitasatospora sp. NPDC001539 (assembly GCF_040298565.1). Taxonomy (NCBI): domain Bacteria; kingdom Bacillati; phylum Actinomycetota; class Actinomycetes; order Kitasatosporales; family Streptomycetaceae; genus Kitasatospora; species Kitasatospora sp. NPDC001539. The sequence goes on from NZ_JBEPAK010000002.1 coordinate 32,913, forward strand.
CGATGCGCGACGACGTCGCCGGTGCGGCCGGCCAGGCGGACCCGGGTGAGGCCGAGCCCTCCGGCCCGGGTCACGATCCGTCGTACGCCGGATCCGGCGGCCCCGGCGCGGGGGCCGGACCGGGGCGCCCCCCGGTGCTCGGCACGGGCGGTTCGCCGTTGGTGGGCGAGCTGGTCGCGGCCGCCGTCCGCGGCGAGGGCCCGGCCATCGACGCCCTGCTCGCCTACGTCCACCCGCTGGCCCTGCGCTACTGCCGCGCCAAGCTGGTCCGGCTGCCCGGCGGGGCCCGGCACCACGTGGACGACGTGGCCCAGGAGGTCTGCGTCGCGGTGCTGTGCGCGCTGCCCCGGTACAAGGACCAGGGGCGGCCGTTCGAGGCCTTCGTCTACGGGATCGCCGCGCACAAGATCGCCGATCTGCAGCGGGCCGCGATGCGCGGGCCCGGGTCGACGGTCGTGCCGCAGGACGACCTGCCGGAGGTGCCGGACGAGGCGCTCGGCCCGGAGGAGCAGGCGCTGCTCAGCAGTGACGCGGCCTGGGCCAAGGAACTGCTCTCCAACCTGCCGGCCCGTCAGCGCGAGCTGGTGCTGCTGCGGGTGGCCGCGGGGCTGTCCGCGGAGGAGACCGGCGAGGTGCTCGGGATGTCGCCGGGGGCCGTCCGGGTGGCCCAGCACCGGGCGCTCAGCAGACTTCGGGCGCTCGCCGAGGAGTCCTCCTGAGGCGTGAGCCTCCGAACGGGGTTCCGGTCGGGCTCCCGGTGCGGGGTTCCGTTGCGGGTCCCGGTGCGGCTCCGCGTCGGGCCGGGCGATCGGCGCCGGGGCTTCGCCGTCCGGAATGAGCTCCGGCGGGGGGTTGTTGTCAAGGGCACACGAGGGCACATTCGAGGTGCCAGTACCATGGGGTATCGGCGCCTGGGCAGGTTGCCAAAGTTTCGCGGGTGTGCGCGGGGTTCCCTTGGAGGTTCCTCCAATCCCACCCGGCTTTCGGCGGTCTGCGCGAGTGAGCGATGAACGCGCCCCCTCCCTCAGGGCGTGAGCGGATAAGGCCGGCCACGGAAGGTACCCCCCACCATGTCTTACAACGCCGCAGGCGTACCCGAGAAGTTCGCCATGCTCGGGCTCACGTTCGATGACGTCCTGCTGCTGCCCGGGGCCTCCGAGGTGCTGCCGAACCAGGTCGACACCTCCTCGCGGGTCTCCCGGAACGTCCGCGTCAACATCCCGCTGCTGTCCGCGGCGATGGACAAGGTGACCGAGGCGCGGATGGCCATCGCGATGGCCCGCCAGGGCGGCGTCGGCGTGCTCCACCGCAACCTGTCGGTCGAGGACCAGGCCAACCAGGTCGACCTGGTGAAGCGCTCCGAGTCCGGCATGGTCAGCGACCCGATCACCGTCGGCCCCGACACCACCCTGGCCGAGGCCGACGCGCTCTGCGCCAAGTTCCGCATCTCCGGCGTCCCGATCGCCGACGAGAGCGGCAAGCTGCTCGGCATCGTCACCAACCGGGACATGGCCTTCGAGTCGGACCGCAGCCGCCAGGTCCGCGAGATCATGACCCCGATGCCGCTGATCACCGGCAAGGTCGGCATCTCCGGCGTGGACGCGATGGCGCTGCTGCGCCGCCACAAGATCGAGAAGCTGCCGCTGGTCGACGACGAGGGCCGGATCAAGGGCCTGATCACCGTCAAGGACTTCGTCAAGGCCGAGCAGTACCCGAACGCCGCCAAGGACGCCGAGGGCCGTCTGCTGGTCGGTGCCGCGGTCGGCGCCAGCGCGGAGGCCTTCGACCGGGCCCAGGCCCTGGTCGAGGCGGGCGCGGACTTCCTGGTCGTCGACACCTCGCACGGCCACAGCCACAACGCGCTGGCCTGGATCGAGAAGATCAAGTCGGCCGTCCGGATCGACGTGGTCGGCGGCAACGTCGCCACCCGCGACGGCGCCCAGGCGCTGATCGACGCCGGCGTGGACGGGGTCAAGGTCGGCGTCGGCCCCGGCTCCATCTGCACCACCCGCGTCGTCGCCGGCATCGGCGTCCCGCAGATCACCGCCATCTACGAGGCCGCCCAGGCCTGCCAGGCGGCCGGCGTGCCGGTCATCGGCGACGGCGGCCTGCAGTACTCGGGCGACATCGGCAAGGCGCTCGCCGCCGGTGCCGACACGGTGATGCTCGGCTCGCTGCTGGCGGGCTGCGAGGAGTCCCCGGGTGAGCTGATGTTCATCAACGGCAAGCAGTTCAAGTCCTACCGCGGCATGGGCTCGCTGGGCGCCATGCAGTCCCGCGGCCAGGGCCGCTCGTACTCCAAGGACCGCTACTTCCAGGCCGAGGTGGCCTCGGACGACAAGCTCGTCCCCGAGGGCATCGAGGGCCAGGTGCCCTACCGCGGCCCGCTGTCGGCCGTGCTGCACCAGCTGGTCGGCGGTCTGCGCCAGACCATGGGCTACGTCGGCGCCGCCACCATCGCCGAGATGGAGAGCAAGGGCCGCTTCGTCCGGATCACCTCGGCGGGCCTCAAGGAGAGCCACCCGCACGACATCCAGATGACCGTCGAGGCGCCGAACTACTCCTCGCGCTGACCGGCCCGGCCGGTCCGGACGGCTCGAACGGCCGAGGTCCGAGGGCCCGCTGTCGCACCGCGACGGCGGGCCCTCGGCCTGTTCGGGGTGTGGGCCGTCGGGGCGCCGCCGGCGCGGGTACGGGATACTGGGGGCGGCCGGGGTGACCCGGCGGGCATGAGCAACAAACCAGAAGGGCTCGAAGTGACTGAGATCGAGATCGGGCGAGGCAAGCGCGGCCGCCGGGCGTACGCCTTCGACGACATCGCCGTCGTCCCCAGCCGCCGTACGCGTGACCCGAAGGAGGTCTCGATCGCCTGGCAGATCGACGCCTACCGCTTCGAGCTGCCGTTCCTGGCCGCCCCGATGGACAGCGTCGTCTCGCCCGAGCAGGCCATCAAGATCGGCCGCCTGGGCGGTCTGGGCGTGCTGAACCTGGAAGGCCTCTGGACCCGCTACGAGGACCCGCAGCCGCTGCTGGACGAGATCGCCTCGATCACCGACGCGTCGACGGCGACCCGCCGCCTCCAGGAGATCTACTCCGCCCCGATCCGCGCGGAGCTGATCAAGCAGCGGATCCAGGAGGTCCGCGACTCCGGCGTGGTCACCGCCGCCGCGCTCTCGCCGCAGCGCACCGCCGAGTTCTCCAAGGCCGTGGTGGACGCCGGCGTGGACGTCTTCGTCATCCGCGGCACCACCGTCTCGGCCGAGCACGTCTCCGGTGCCGCCGAGCCGCTCAACCTCAAGCAGTTCATCTACGAGCTGGACGTGCCGGTGATCGTCGGCGGCTGCGCCACCTACACCGCGGCGCTCCACCTGATGCGGACCGGCGCGGCCGGCGTGCTGGTCGGCTTCGGCGGCGGCGCCGCCCACACCACCCGCAACGTGCTCGGCATCCAGGTGCCGATGGCCACCGCCGTGGCCGACGTGGCGGCCGCCCGCCGCGACTACATGGACGAGTCCGGCGGCCGCTACGTGCACGTGATCGCGGACGGCGGCGTCGGCTACAGCGGCGACATCCCCAAGGCCGTTGCCTGCGGCGCCGACGCGGTGATGATCGGTGCCGCGCTGGCCCGGGCCACCGACGCGCCGGGCAAGGGCTTCCACTGGGGGATGGAGGCCGTCCACGAGGAGCTGCCGCGCGGCAAGCGGATGGACCTCGGCACGGTCGGCACCACCGAGGAGATCCTCACAGGGCCGTCGCACACCCCGGACGGGACCATGAACCTGTTCGGTGCGCTGCGGCGGGCGATGGCGACGACCGGGTACACCGAGCTGAAGGAGTTCCAGCGGGTGGAGGTCACGGTGAACCCGGCGCTGGACCACCGCTGAGTCGACGTGCGGGGGCCCCTGTCCGGATCGCCGGGCGGGGGCCTTCGGCGTTCCCGGGGCCGGCTCAGGTGCGGGTGGCGGTGCGGCGGGTGAGGAGGAAGCCGCCGATGAGGGCGATGGCGTAGAAGGTGGCGTCGAGGGGGCGGAGGTCGGCGCGCCAGGAGGAGAGGGCGGCCGGGAGGAGGCCGTCGGGGGCGGGGCCGGCGGCGTGGGTCAGGCGGAGGTGCTGGACGAGCTGGCCGAGGAGGAGGGCGGTGGCGGCGAGGAGGGCGCCGAGGGGTGGGAGCAGGCGGTTCCGGCCGCCGAGGAGGCCGAGGGGGAGGGCGACCAGGCCGGCCTGGGCGATGGTGAGCCAGCCGAGGCTGTCGGCGGCGCGCAGCGGGGCGCAGCCGTAGGCGAGGCCGCCGAGCAGGGCGGCGAGCAGGGCGAGGGTGACCGCCAGGGCGGTGCGGCGGCGGGGGGCGGCCCGGCGGCGGTCCGCCCGGGTGGTGGGGTCGTAGCCGGGGACCGGGACGCCGGGCATGCCGGGGGCGACGTACCCGTCCGGGGTCTCGAGGGCCGGTGCGACCGAGTAGTGCTCGGCGGTGCGCGGCCGGGGCGATGGGCCGTCAGCGCCGGGTGCTGGTGCGGACATGGGCGTCGAGTTCCCCCGGAAAAAGACGATCAGCTGCCGAACGTTAGCAGCGCTTCGAACAGATCTTGGCGAGTTTTCGATCACAGATCGAGCACGGAGCGCCGCACCCGTTCCGGTTCGTCCCGGCTTGGGACGGGGGTCGGGTGGTCGGGGCCCCTCGGGACAGGAGATGATGGAGGCTTGGGCGTTCGGGCCCGGGCCGGGCCGACGCGCCGTCACCACGACCGCCAGCAGCACATGGGGGAACGTTCCGAATGACCCAGGCGCAGGGTTCCACCGGCCGCCTCCTGGCCGGCCGCTACCGGCTGAACGGCGTGCTCGGGCGTGGCGGCATGGGCACCGTCTGGCGCGCCGAGGACGAGATGCTGGGCCGGACCGTCGCGGTCAAGGAACTGCGGATGAACGCCAGCGTCGACGAGGAGGAGAAGCACCGGCTGATCGTCCGGACGCTGCGCGAGGCGAAGGCGACCGCGCGGATCCGGCACAACTCGGCGGTGACCGTCTTCGACGTGGTCGACGAGGACGACCGGCCGTGGATCGTCATGGAGCTGGTGGAGTCCCGCTCGCTGGCCGACGTGGTCCGGGAGGACGGCCCGCTGGCCCCCGGCCGGGCGGCGGAGATCGCGCTGGACGTGCTGGGCGTGCTGAGTGCGGCCCACGCGCTGGGCATCCTGCACCGGGACGTCAAGCCGTCCAACGTGCTGATCGGCGAGGACGGCCGGGTGGTGCTGACCGACTTCGGGATCGCCAGCGTGGAGGGCGACGCCTCGGTCACCTCCACCGGCATGCTGGTCGGCGCGCCCTCGTACATATCCCCGGAGCGGGCGCGCGGGCAGAAGCCCGGGCCGCCGGCGGACCTGTGGTCGCTGGGCGGCACGCTGTACGCGATGGTCGAGGGGCGGCCGCCGTACGACCGGGGCTCGGCGCTGGCGACGCTGACCGCGGTGATGACCGAGGAGCTCGCCCCGCCGGCGAACGCCGGGCCGCTGCTGCCGGTCATCAAGGGGCTGCTGGAGAAGGACCCGGCGAAGCGCCTGGACGCCTCGCAGACCCGGTCGATGCTCAAGCGGGTGGTCGCCGAGGCGACCGTGAAGGCGGAGTCGACCACCGAGCACGCGATGCCGGTCGAGCAGGTGGTGGCCACCGCCGAGCCGGAGGCGCCGAAGCGGACCGTGGGCGGGCTGCTGGGAACGGTCCGGGTGGGCAGCCGGGCCCGGGACGAGGAGGCGGCGGAGCCCGTCGCGAAGCCCGCCGCCGAGCCGGAGCCCGCTCCGGCGGGCGAGCCGATCCGGCCGGTGACCAGCGAGTGGACCAGGGGGGCGACCCAGGCGGCCGGGGCCGACCCGCGCACCGGCCGGCGCCGGCTGGCGATCGCCACGGTGGTGGTCGTCCTGCTGCTGATCGCCGGAGTGGTCGCGGTGGTCAAGGCCGTGGGCGGCGAGGACGGCGGTTCGAACGGCGGGGGCACCCACAGCGCGGGCGCCACCGCGCCGGTGGCGGCGACCACCGAGGCCGTGCCGAGCCACGCTCCGGCGGCGCCGTCCACCGAACCCGAGCCCGCCGGTACGGCCGCCGCGCCGGAGACCACGGCGGCCGCGGCGCCGCCGTCGGCCGCGCCGGCCCCGACCGCACCGCCGTCGGCCGCCGGTACTCCGACGGCCGCGCCCGCCCCGACCCAGGCCGTGCCGGCCGGGTACCACGAGTACAAGGACCCGAGCGGCTTCTCGGTCGTCCTGCCGGACTGGCTGCAGCCCGCCGGGTCGGACGCCAACCGGCGGATCTTCAAGAACGCGGCCGACGGCAGCCAGCTGCGGATCGAGTGGAGTACCACCCCGCACGCGAGCGCCGTCGCGGACTGGCAGGACTCCGAGCCCGACCTGCGCGCCCAGGTGACGAATTACCAGCGGCTGAACCTGTCGGCGATCACCTACCGGCAGTGGACCAACGCGGCGGACTGGGAGTGGACCAGCGGCACGCCCCGGACGCACTCGCTCAACCGCGGCTTCGTGACGGGCACCCCGGCCAAGTACGGCTACTCGATCTACTGGATCGTCCCGGACGCCCAGTGGGCCGCCCAGGCGCCGGTCCGCGACGTGGTGTTCAACAGCTTCCAGCCGGCGCCGTAGCCCGCCCGCCGGACTCCTCCTCGGCGCGGGCCGCGGTGGCGCCGGCGGCGTCGGTGACGCCCGTCGACGGAACCGGAACGGGCGGGTTCGCCGTCTTTCCCAGGGAGCATCCGACGAGCGGCCCGCGCCGGCACGCCCATCCGAGGCGGTCCGGGTGGGCCGGCCGGCCGAGGCGGCGGGCTTCTCGCCGTCGATGACCGTGGCTCCGCGCGTGCGGACGACCCGCGCCTGGTTGGCTTGGCCGTGGCCCCCCGCGGCAGGCGGTGCGGGTCGGATCTGTCCGGTCCGGTCCGGGACGTGGGGCCGAGCCCGAGGAGCCGCTCAGTAGGCTGCTCGTGAGCGAGAGGAACTGGCATGCGAGGCGGCCCTGGGCAGTTGCTGGCGGGGCGGTACCGGCTGACGGACCGTCCGGAACTGCTGCGCGCCTTCGCGGTGGACGAGCGGACCGGCGAGTCGGTGCTGCTGCGCGCCGTGGAGCTGCCCGTGCTGCTGACCGCCAATCAGGACCCGGAGGCGGAAGCGACCGGGCAGGGGGACCGGCTGGTGCGGCGGGTGGCGGCGGTCGGTTCGGCCGCGCCGTCCTGGCACCCGCGGCTGCTGCGCGGGGTCGGGGCCTTCGTCGAGGGCGAGCTGCTGTGGACGGTGGAGGAGCGTCCGGCCGGGCAGACGTTGGCCGAGCTGCTGGCCGCCGGTCCGGTGCCGCCCTACCGGGCGGCCGAGCTGGCGGCGGACGTGGCCGGTGCCCTGCGGGCGCTGCACGAGGCCGGGCTCTCCCACGGCAATCTGACCGCCGAGTCGGTGCTGGTCTGCGAGGACGGCGCGGCGATGCTCGGCGGGCTGCTGGCCGGGGTGGCCCAGGAGGCGCTGGCCGAGGACCTCGGCGGGCCGGGGGGCCGCCGCCGGTACGAGGTCCGGGCCACCCTGGTCGGCCCGGTGGCCGAGCGCTGGCCGCTGGACGGCGGTCCGGCGGGGGACTGCTGGGCGCTCGGGGTGCTGGTGCAGCGGATGGTCACCGGCCGTGCGCCGTACCCGGAGGGCGGGGTGCCGGAGCTGGTGACGGCCGTGCGGGACGGGCGGCGCGAGCCCTCGGTGGCCTGCGGGCCGCTGGCCCCGCTGGCCGAGCGGCTGCTGCAGCCGGACCCGGCGCTGCGGCCGACCGCGGAGGGGGTGCGGGGGGAGCTGGCGGTGCTGCTCGCGGGTGCGCCGGAGCCGGTCGACGGCGAGCGGGTGGCGCGGGCGGTGGAGCTGAAGCCCGAGGCGCCGCTGGTGCCGCTGCGGCGCCGGCGCGTCCGGGCCGGCCGGCCGGGGCCCCGGGTGGAGCCCGGCGCCAGGACGCCGCGGATACCCCCCGCGCTGCTGGGGCCGCTGCTGGTCGGGGGCGTGTTCCTGCTGCTGGTGCTGGGAATGACCGCCGTGGTGCTGTTCGCAGGCTGACGGCCCCGGCGCGCACCCGCCCGCCGGTCCGGGGGGTGGGCGTGATTACCGGGGTGCGCGAGGTACGCCTAATGTGTGCGTGGGATTTGTTCGAACAGTGGTCTGCACCATGCGATCCGTCGCGGTGACGGCGAGTGGAATCGAGAGGGGGAGCGGTCGCCGATGGGCGTGCAGGACCGGCCGGAGGCGGCTGAGGCGGAGCGGCTGTTGGCCGGGCGGTACGAGCTCGGCGAGCGGCTCGGCCGCGGCGGGATGGGGACGGTCTGGCGGGCCTGGGACCGGATGCTGGACCGCGAGGTCGCGGTCAAGGAGCTGACCGTCAACCACCTGCCCGAGGAGGACCTGCAGATCCTGCACGCGCGGATGAAGCGCGAGGCCAGCGCGGCCGCCCGGATCAAGCACCCCGGTGTGATCACCGTGCACGACGTGCTGGAGCAGGACGGCCGGCCGTGGATCGTGATGGAGCTGGTCGACGGCCGTTCCCTGGCCGACGTGATCAGCCAGGACGGCACCCTCCCGCCGCGCGCCGCCGCCGAGGTCGGCAGCCAGGTGCTGGCCGCGCTGCACCGCGGCCACCAGCTCGGCGTGCTGCACCGGGACGTCAAGCCGGCCAACGTGCTGCTGGAGCGCGGCACCGGGCGGGTGGTGCTGCTGGACTTCGGCATCGCGAAGTACGAGGGCTCCACCGAGCTGACCCGGCCGGGGGACCTGGTCGGCTCGCCGGACTACCTGGCGCCCGAACGCGCCCAGGGCCAGCGGCCCGGGCCGGCCTCCGACCTCTGGGGCCTGGGGGCGACGCTGTACGCGGCGGTCGAGGGGCAGTCGCCGTTCCGCCGGGACTCGCCGATCACCACGCTCGCCGCGGTGGTGGACGAGCCGCTGCCGGAGTCGCGCCGGGCCGGGCCGCTCGGGCCGGTGCTGGCCGCGCTGATGGCCAAGGACCCGGCCGAGCGGCCGAGCGCGGACGAGGCGGCCCGGATGCTGGCCGAGGTGCAGGCCGGGCACACCATGGGCCTGAAGTCGGTCGCGCCGGTCCGCATGCCGACCCAGTCGGTGCCCGTGGTGGACCGCAGCGAGGTGACGGAGGGCGCCGCGGAGCCGCCGGTGGAGGGGTCGGAGGAGCCCACCGAACCGCGCCCGGTCCGGGCCGGGACCGCCGACACCCCCGCCGTCCCGGCCGTCGCCGAGAGCGCATCCACCACGCCGCAGGCGCACGCCGCTGTCGGTACGCCCGTCGCGCACACCGTCGCGCCCGCGCGCGGTCCGGCCAAGCGTCGCGGCCGGATGAAGCTGGTCGCCGTCGCGGTGGCGGTCGGGCTGCTGGCGGCCCTGGCGACCTTCTTCGCCACCCGGCACGTGGTCGACGCCCCGGACGCCGACACCACCCCGACCGGCCCGGCCGAGACCACCGAGCCGGAGCCGAGCAGCACCGCCGACTCCGAGGCCTCCGCACCCGGCGGCTACCACTGGGTCGACGACCCGGCGGGCTTCCGCTTCCCGCTGCCGACCGGTACTCCGGCCTGGCAGCGGATCACCGGGACGGACAACAACCAGATCTTCTACAGCCCCGACGGCAAGGTGCACTACCTGCAGTTCGCGGTCACCGTCGGCCAGTCGATCAAGCCGCTGGACCACATGAGGCAGATGGAGGCGACCGTCTCCAAGTCGCTCAAGGACTACAAGCAGCACCGGCTGGCGAGCGCCGCCGTGAACGGCCACGAGGCGGCCGTCTGGGAGTTCAGCTACCTGGCCCAGGGCGGCGGCCGGCGCCGCGCGATCGAGGCCGAGTTCATCGACGAGGACGGCACCGCGTACGCGATCTACTCGTCCAGCCCGGACAAGGGCAACGAGTGGAACGAGGCCGAGCAGCGCTTCACCACGGTGCTCAACCACTTCACGCCGACCCGCTGAACCCGCCTGCGGGCCGCCGCGCCCGGTATCGCCCGACTGCGGCAGATTCTTGTTACCGACGGGTACCGCACCGGCCCCCGAAGGCCTAGGCTGCGCCGTATGTCGGACCTCACAGCAGATGCAGCGGCCACCGAACACCCCGGCGCCGGGCCCGCGAGCGGCAACCCGGCAGCTCCCGGCGGCGGACGCACCGTCTCCGCCGCCGTCCCGCCGTCCCTGGTGGCCCGGCTGGCCGCCGGGGTCACCGCGACCGGCGAGCCCAGCGTGGTGGAGACCGTCGCCCCGCTGACCGGTGAGCGGCTGGCCGGCCTGCCGCAGTCCACCCCGGCCGACGTCGAGGTCGCCTTCCAGCTGGCCCGGCGCGCCCAGCCCGCCTGGGCCGCGCTGCCGGTGCGCCGCCGCGCCGCCGTCCTGCTGCGCTTCCACGACCTGCTGCTCAAGCGGCAGGACGAGGTGCTGGACCTGATCCAGGCCGAGACCGGCAAGGCCCGGCTGCACGCCTTCGAGGAGGTGCTCGCCGTCGCCATGGCCGCCCGGCACTACGGGCGCGGCGCGCAGGGGTACCTCCGGGACCGCCGCCGCGGCGGGGCGCTGCCGGTGCTCACCCACACCGTCGAGGCCCGCCGCCCCAAGGGCGTGGTCGGCCACATCTCGCCGTGGAACTACCCGCTGGAACTGTGCGTCGGCGACCTGCTGCCCGCCTTCGCGGCCGGCAACGCCGTGGTCAACAAGCCCGACACCCAGACCGCGCTGACCGGCCTGTGGGCCCGTGAGCTGCTGATCGAGGCCGGGCTGCCCGCCGACCTGTGGCAGGTGGTGATCGGCGACGGCCCGGTGATCGGCCCCGCCGTGGTGGAGCACGCCGACTACGTCTCCTTCACCGGCTCGACCCGCACCGGCCGCGAGGTCGCCCAGCGGGCCGCCGCCCGGCTGGTCGGCGCCTCGCTCGAACTCGGCGGCAAGAACGCCATGCTGGTGCTCGCCGACGCCGACCTCGACGCGGCCGCCGCGGGCGCCGTACGGGCCTGCTTCTCCTCGGCCGGGCAGCTGTGCATCTCGATCGAGCGGCTGCTGGTGCACCGCTCGGTGGCCGACGACTTCCTGGAGCGCTTCACCGCCCGCACCCGGGCGCTGCGCCTCGGCGGCGGCCTCGCGTACGGCGCCGACATGGGCTCGCTGGTCTCCGCCCGCCAGCTGGACACCACCACCCGGCACGTGGAGGAGGCGGTCAAGGCCGGCGCCACCGTGCTGGCCGGCGGGCGGGCCAGGCCCGACCTCGGCCCGTACTTCTACGAGCCGACCATCCTCGACGGGGTGACCCCGGAGATGGCGGTCTGCGCCGAGGAGACCTTCGGCCCGGTCGTCTCCGTCTACCGCTTCGACACCGAGGAGGAGGCGGTCACCGCCGCCAACTCCACGCCGTACGGCCTGAACTCCAGCGTCTGGACCAGGGACCAGCGGCGCGGCCGGGCGGTCGCGGCGCGGCTGCGCACCGGCACGGTCAACGTCAACGAGGCCTACGCGGCCGCGTACGGCTCGGTCGCCTCCCCGATGGGCGGCATGGGCGACTCCGGGCTCGGCCGGCGCCACGGCGCGGAGGGGATCCTGCGCTTCACCGAGGCGCAGACCGTCTCGACCCAGCGGGTGATGCCGCTGGCGCCCGCGTTCGGCCTGGACGACCGGCAGTTCGCCGCCGTGATGACCGGCGGGCTGCGGGTGCTCAAGGCCCTGCGGCTCAAGTGACGCCCCACGGGCTCATCCCCCCAGGCAGGTTCGACCCCCGAAGGAGCAGTGGCAGATGGTGGAGTCCGGCGGTGCGGCGGAGTTCGACTACGACGTGGTCGTGGTCGGGTCCGGCTTCGGCGGTTCGGTCGCGGCGCTGAGGTTGTCCGAGAAGGGCTACCGGGTCGCCGTCCTGGAGGCCGGGCGGCGCTTCGAGCGGGACGAACTGCCGCGGAACTCCTGGGACCTGCCGAACTACCTGTGGGCGCCGCAGCTCGGGCTGTACGGCATCCAGCGGATCCACCTGCTGGCCAACGTGCTGATCCTGGCCGGCGCCGGGGTCGGCGGCGGCTCGCTGAACTACGCCAACACCCTGTACGTCCCGCCGAAGGCGTTCTTCGAGGACCGGCAGTGGCGCCACATCACGGACTGGCAGCAGGAGTTGGCGCCGTTCTACGACCAGGCGCAGCGGATGCTCGGGGTCCGGCTCAACCCGACCGTCACCCCCTCGGACGTGCACCTCAAGGCGGCCGCCGAGCGGATGGGCGTCGGCGACACCTTCCACATGGCACCGGTCGGCGTGTTCTTCGGTGATGGCGAGGACGCCGGGGGCGCCGCCAAGGCGGCGCCCGGGGAGGAGGTCGCCGACCCGTACTTCGGCGGCGCCGGCCCGGCCCGCAAGGCCTGCGTGGAGTGCGGCGAGTGCATGACCGGCTGCCGGCACGGTGCCAAGAACATGCTCACCGAGAACTACCTGTACCTGGCCGAGCGACTGGGTGCCGAGATCCACCCGCTCACCACGGTGGCCCGGATCCGCGAGCAGGCCGACAGCCGCGGGAACGCCGGCTACGCCGTGGACGTGCGCCGTACCGACTCCCGCTCCAGGACGGACCGCGTGAAGGCGGGCGCGCGGACGATCACCGCCGCCCGGGTCGTCGTCGCGGCCGGCACCTACGGCACCCAGTCGCTGCTGCACCGGATGCGCGACGCCGGCCACCTGCCCCGCATCTCCGCCCGGCTCGGCGAGCTGACCCGCACCAACTCCGAGGCCCTGGTGGGCGCGCAGACCACCGACCGGCGCTACGGCGCCAAGGCGGACTTCACCAAGGGCGTCGCGATCACCTCCTCGATCCACCCCGACGCCAACACCCACATCGAGCCGGTCCGCTACGGCAAGGGCTCCAACGCGATGGGTGCGCTGTCCATCGCGCAGGTCAAGGGCGGCGGGAAGGTCCCGCGCTGGCTGCGCTACCTGGGCAACTCGGTGCTCCACCCGGTGACCTTCGCCCGTTCGATGAACCAGCGCGGCTGGTCCGAGAAGACGATCATCGGCCTGGTGATGCAGTCGCTGGACAACTCGATCACCGTCTCGCTCAAGAAGGGCCCGATCGGCAAGCCCCGGCTCACCTCGACCCAGGGCCACGGCACCCCCAACCCCACCTGGATCCCGGCCGCCGAGAAGGGCGCCCAGGCGCTGGCGGACGAGATCAACGGCTTCCCGGGCAGCACCGTCGGCGAGATCTTCGACATCCCGATGACCGCCCACTTCCTCGGCGGCTGCCCGATCGGCGACGCGCCCGAGACCGGCGTGGTCGACCCGTACCACCGGCTGTACGGGCACCCCGGGATCAGCGTGGTGGACGGCGCGGCCGTTTCCGCCAACCTCGGTGTCAACCCCTCGCTCACCATCACCGCGCAGGCCGAGCGCGCCATGTCGATGTGGCCGAACAAGGGCGAGGAGGACCCGCGCCCCGCCCCCGGCGAGGCGTACCGGCCCGTCCCCGCCGTCGCGCCGGTGCGGCCGGCCGTACCCGAGGGCGCGTTCGGCGCGCTGCGGCTGCCGCTGCTGCCCGTCCCGGAGGTGCCGAAGAAGCGCTGATCGTGACGGCGGGCCGGCCCCGGAGCCCGTCGGTTCGTGGCCAACCCGCCCACGGGCCAACACGGTTGACAGCCGTTCGGGTCCGATGGGATAAACGGGCTCCCTGGGGGACCAGGGACTCGTCGAGCGGGGGGAACACGGTCCATGGCCAACTGCGCATCGTGTGGCGCGACTTCGGCGGAGGGGGCGCCCGCCTGCGGCTCGTGCGGCCGACCGTCGGCACCCCCGCCTCCGCCCCCGGCCCCGCCGTCGCCCCAGGCCCCGCCTCCGCCCCAGGCCCCGGCCGCGGTACCGCCGCCTCCGCCCCAGGCCCCGGCCGCGGTGCCACCGTCGGCGCCCGGGTACGGGCCGCACCCCGGCCCGCCGCCCGGCGACCACCCGCAGCCCGCCCCGGGCGCCGGGTACCCGCCGGCCGGCGGCCCGCCCCCGGTGGGCCGCTGGGGTGCCGGCGTCCCGTACGAGGAGCCCAAGCGGCTGCTCGTCGGACCGGGCTGGCGCCCGGCCTTCCTGGCGGCCGTCGCCCCGACGCTGGTCCTGCTGCTGACGGCGCTGATCGTGGCCGTCCCCAGCGGCTACACCTATGACGGCGCCTTCCCCGCGCCCGACTTCGGCGAGCGCTTCTGCGGGGCGCTGTCCCTGGCCCTGAACGCGCTCGGCGCGCCGTTCCGGCTCGGTTACCAGAACCCGCTCTCCAGGAGCCGCTCGGAGGGCATGGCCATCACCCTCTGGACGGTGCCGCTGACCGTCACCGTCCTGTGGTGCCTGGCGCTCTGGCTCGGTCTGCGGGCCGGGCTGCGCCGGCGCAGGGCCGACGGCTCCCAGCTGACCCGCGCCCAGGCGGCCGGCGAGGCCCTGCGCACCGCCGCGGTCCTCGGCGTCGCCGCGCTGCTGCTCGGGCTGCTCGGCAGCACCAGCTGGCAGCCCGGCGGCCGCGGGCTCGACTCCGACTACTACGGCACCGGCGCCACCAGCCTGGGCAAGTCGACCTTCACCGCGGACTCCGGCTGGCTGTGGGCGGTCGGCTGGGCCGCCGTGCTGGGCGGGCTGCTGGCCTTCGCCGTGTACGGCACCGACGCGTTGCGCTGGGCCGCCTGGCGGAGCCGGGCCGTGCGCGGCTGGGCGGTGGCCGCGCTGACCGCGGGCCGGGCGCTGGCGCTGACCGTCGCCGTGGCCTCGGTGACGGGCTTCGTGCTGGTCGCGGTCAACAGCGGCAACGGCTCGGTGACGGCGGGCTCGCTGGCCTTCCTGCCGAACCTCGGCCTGGTCCTGCTGGGCATCGGCTCGGGCGCGACCTTCCGCAGCCGCAGCGACCTCGGCGGGGAGGTGTCGGACTGGCCCGGCCGGGGCGGCGACAGCAGCGAGTTCTCCTTCTTCGACCTGCACGACCAGAGCGCCGACTGGCGCTGGACCGGCCTGCTGGCGCTGGCCTCGGCGGGCTTCCTCGGCTGGGCGGCCTACCGGCGGCGGCTGGACACCGCCGACCGGCTGCGGCTGGCGGCCGTGTACGCCGGGGTGCTCACCCTGCTCTCGGCGGTGTCCGGCGCACTGATGACCACGTCGATGTCGTACGCGACGCCGGCGGTCCAGGGCTGGGGCGGTTCGGGCAGCCGGACCACCTCGCAGGAGACCGCCGTGGCCCTGTCGTTCCCGAGCGTGCTGGTCGCCGCCGCGGTCTGGGCGGTGGTCGGCGCGCTGGTGGTGCCCGCGCTGTTGTCGGCCCTCGGGGCCCGGGGCCCGGTCGTCGAGCCCGCCTCCGGCACCGCGCCGTACGGGCCCTACGGCGCCGTGCCGCCGCAGGCGCCGTACCCCGCGGGTCCGGCGTACGGCGCCCCGCCGCCGGCCGTCCCGCCGCAGGGCCCCGTCCCGTCCCAGGGCCCTGCCCTGCCGCCCGCGCTGCCGCCCGTCACGCCGCCGGCGCCGCCGGCCGCTCCGCAGGACGTGGTGCCGGGTGTCCCCGGGACCGCGGTGAGCGAGGTGATCGGCTCGCACGAGGCGCCGCCGACCCCCGCCGCCGCGCCCCCGCCGGCCGAGGAGCCGGTCGACCCGAGCGTCTGGCGCAAGCAGCCGTGACGCCACCGGGCCGGGTGGGCGGGGCCGCGGACCCGGCCCCACCGCCCGGTCCGGGATGTCCAACGAATCGCCTGATCCGTTAATGTCCCGCGAGTGATGCGAATCCGACAACTCCTCACCCCGCTCGCGGCCCGTCGCTCCCGTGGCGCCGCTGCCGGCGCCGCCCAGTCCAGGCTCGGCTGGCTCGACGCCGTGCGCGGGATCGCCGCGTTCGCGGTCGTCCTCCAGCACTTCGACATCTGGCGGCTGGTGCCCTGGGGCAACGAGGTCTGGGTCCACTTCGACTTCGGCCTCTACGGCGTGATGACGTTCTTCCTGGTGAGCGGCTACATCATCCCGGCCTCGCTGGAGCGGCGTGGCGACGTCCGGGCGTTCTGGCTCGGCCGGATCTTCCGCATCCACCCGGCGCTGATCGTGACGATCGTGATCTGCCTGCTGACGCTGCCGGACGAGCACATGCCCGTGCTGCTCCTCAACGTGCCGCACGTGCCGACCGTGCTGACGGCGAACGCCATGATGCTCCAGGACATGCTCGGCCAGCCGAACTCGCTGCGGGTGATGTGGACCCTCTCCTTCGAGATGGTCTTCTACTTCATGGTCACCGCCCTGTTCGTGCGCGGCTGGCACCGCCGGACCAGCGGGATCGCGGTCGGGCTCGCCGCCGGCGCCCTGCTGCTGGGGGTCACCCTCACCCAGCACGGGCTGTCCACCGGCCCGGCGGCGACCACCCACCTGGTGATGGCGGTCGCCCTGCTGGTGGGCTCGGCCCTCGTCTTCATCATGACCGGCCGGACCGAGCTGGTCCGCACCGGTGCGCTGCTACTCGGCGTCGTCGGCGTGGTGCTGGCCTTCCAGAACGGCCGGGCGATCGGCTTCGAGACCTTCATGGTCTTCGCGACGATGTTCGCCGGCACCGTGGTCTACCGGGCGGAGAACGGCCAGATCGACCGGCTCCAGGGGTGGCTCGTCTGCGGGTTCGTCGTCGCCGCCGGCGCCCTCGTGGGGTGGCTGTACAACCGGGGCGCCAACGCCGAGGCGACCTGGACCTCGGGCTGGATGGCCTGGTGCAACTCCTACGTGCTGGCCTGGGCCACCTTCGGCGTCGCCATGCTGTTCCGCAAGCGCCGGTTCCCGCGGCCGCTGACCTGGCTCGGTGCCATCAGTTTCTCGATGTACCTGGTGCACGTCCCGGTGCTGTACGCGGTGGACGGCCCGCTCCTGACCCACCCGACGGTGGCCAGCCCCGCCTCCCAGAAGGTCGTCTGGGTGCTCGGCTACCTGGCCTGCGTCCTGGTGGCCAGCCAGCTGCTCTACACGCTGGTCGAGATGCCGATGCAGAAGCTCGGCCGCAAGGTGATCAAGCGGCTGAACGCGTTCGACGCGCGCCGGGCCGAAGCCGTGGCCCTGGCCGCGACCGTGGCCGCCGCGGTGCCCGCGGCCCGGGCGGAGGGCGAGGGGCCCGAGCGGGAGCAGCAGGAGCCGGTCCTGACCCGCTGACCGTCCGGCGCCGGTGGCGGAAAGGGCAAAGGGCCCCGCGGGGGAACGGGGCCCTTTGTCGCTCAGCACTGGCGTCAGGGCGGCGCCGGTGCTGGAGTGACGGCGCCGGGGGAGGAGCGCCGTCGTGTCGGTTGGTCCGGGGTCGCGTCCGTGTGCTCCGGCATGGGTGGCCGGCGCGGCGGGGCGCGCACGTCCGTGCGGCGGCGGGTCGGCGCCTGGCGTGCGCCGGGCCCGCGCTCACGGAGCGTGAAGTGAGGGCCGCTGTCGCCCCGGTGCGGGGCCACGGCGGGGACGGTGGTCCCGGTCTCCGCGATGTGCCTGCCGGCCGCCGGGAGAACCGTTCACACGGAGCATCGTGCTGGACGGAGGGCGTGCTCTGCAACCGGTTCGGCACACTTCGGTACGGCCCATTTACGGCGGACTCCGCTCCGAATGATCACGGTGAGTAGTGGTCGAAGCGGTTGCGGCGCACGGGGACGCGCGTAGCGGCGCGCGAGGGGTGAGGGGTGGTGCGCCCGGGGTGTGCCCGGAGTGAACCATCGGTGCGACGGCCGGCCCCCGGGCGTCCCCGGGGGCCGGCCGCCCCACCTGTCGGCCCAGTCGCGGCCGGGGTCGCTGTCCCCTGCTGGCCGGCCGCGGCACCCGCGCACGGTCCCACGGAACCGCGCTCCCCGGCCGGGCCGGGGCGGCGGCGCCTCGTGCGCCGGTGGACTGGGGTGAAGCTCCACGCGTGGTCGTGCAGCCCGTACGGCTGGTGCCCCCGGCGGGGGCGGAGCGGCGCGTCTGGCGGACGCGGCGCGGCCGTGCGGTCGTCAGAAGCAACGAACCGGGGGCCCGACCGGTCACGGTCCTTTGGACGGGCAGACGAGTGAAACCGGACAGCCCGGTAGAATCGGAGTCCAGACACCCCACACCCGTCCGCCGCCGCAGCCCCTGCCGGGGCGCGGTTCAGCGCGACACCTCGATACCGCTGCCGGAAGGCCGTCTGTGTCCTCTGCAATTCCCGTCCAGTCCGCGCCGGACAACGACCCCGTGCTGGTGGTCGACTTCGGTGCCCAGTACGCCCAGCTCATCGCCCGTCGGGTGCGTGAGGCGCGGGTCTACAGCGAGATCGTGCCGAGCAGCATGCCGGTCGCCGAGATGCTCGCCAAGAACCCCAAGGCGATCATCCTCTCCGGCGGCCCGTCGTCGGTCTACGAAGAGGGCGCGCCGCAGATCGACCGCGCGATCTTCGAGGCCGGTGTCCCGGTCTTCGGCATGTGCTACGGCTTCCAGCTGATGGCCGTGATCCTCGGCGGCACCGTCGACAACACCGGTGCCCGCGAGTACGGCCGCACCCCGCTGACCGTCTCCCGCAGCGGCTCCACCCTGTTCGAGGGCGTTCCCGCGCAGCACTCGGTGTGGATGTCGCACGGTGACGCCTGCTCCGCCGCGCCGGAGGGCTTCACCGTCACCGCCTCCACCGACGTGGTCCCGGTCGCGGCCTTCGAGAACGACGAGGCCCGCCTGTACGGCGTCCAGTACCACCCCGAGGTGCTGCACTCCGACCACGGCCAGCAGGTCCTCGAGCACTTCCTCTACCGCGGCGCCGGCATCGCCCCGACCTGGACCACCGGCAGCGTGGTCGAGGAGCAGATCGCCCTGATCCGCGAGCAGGTCGGCGACAAGCGCGCGATCTGCGGCCTGTCCGGCGGCGTGGACTCCGCGGTCGCCGCGGCCCTGGTCAACAAGGCCATCGGCGACCGGCTGACCTGCGTCTACGTCGACCACGGCCTGATGCGCAAGGGCGAGACCGAGCAGGTCGAGAAGGACTTCGTGGCCGCCACCGGCGTCCAGCTGAAGGTCGTCGACGCCTCCGAGCGCTTCCTGGGCGCGCTGAAGGGGGTCACCGACCCCGAGGAGAAGCGCAAGATCATCGGCCGGGAGTTCATCCGGGTCTTCGAGCAGGCCCAGGCCGAGATCGTCGCCGAGGCCGGCGAGCACGGCGAGTCGGTCGACTTCCTGGTCCAGGGCACCCTGTACCCGGACGTGGTGGAGTCCGGCGGCGGCACCGGCACCGCCAACATCAAGTCCCACCACAACGTCGGCGGCCTGCCCGAGGACCTCCAGTTCCAGCTGGTCGAGCCGCTGCGCAAGCTGTTCAAGGACGAGGTCCGGATGGTCGGCCAGGAGCTGGGCCTGCCGGAGGAGATCGTCCAGCGCCAGCCGTTCCCGGGCCCGGGTCTGGGCATCCGGATCGTCGGCGAGGTCACCAAGGAGCGTCTGGACCTGCTCCGCGAGGCCGACGCGATCGCCCGCGAGGAGCTGACCGCGGCCGGTCTGGACCGCGAGATCTGGCAGTGCCCGGTCGTGCTGCTCGCCGACGTCCGCAGCGTGGGCGTGCAGGGCGACGGCCGCACCTACGGCCACCCGATCGTGCTGCGCCCGGTCTCGTCCGAGGACGCGATGACCGCCGACTGGTCGCGCCTGCCCTACGACGTGCTGGCCCGGATCTCCACCCGGATCACCAACGAGGTCCGCGACGTGAACCGAGTCGTCGTCGACGTCACCAGCAAGCCGCCGGGCACCATCGAGTGGGAGTGAGAACTCCGCACCGCTGAGCCGGTGCTGAACGGCCGCGCCGTCGTTCCCGTACAGGGGAGCGGCGGCGCGGCCGTTCGTTCCTCCGGGGCGGGAGCTCCTGCTCCCGGGTGGGGACCTCCCGCCCCCGGGGTGGGACCTCCCACCGAAAGCGAGCAGGAGCGGGCAGAATGCGGACCGGACCTGTCAGGGAGTGGCAGGCCGTGAAGGAAGGTGTGAGGGATGTCGGAGGCCAGCAACTCCGTGGTGACCGACGGGGACGCGTCCGGCCGGGCCGACCGGGCCGACCGGGCGGCCGAGCGACGGGCGTTCGCGTCCACGTACGCGCTGCTGCCGCTGCGGCTCTTCCTCGGCGTCACCTTCGTCTACGCGGCCCTGGACAAGCTCTCCGACGCCCACTTCCTGGCCGGCGCGGGCGATCCGGCCTCCTTCGTCTCCCAGACCCGGGCGGCCCGGGCCGGCGGCAGCCCGATCTCCTTCCTGCTCGGCCCGGCCCTCGACGCGCCCACCCTGTCCGCCCTCGCGATCGCCTTCGGCGAGCTGGCGGTCGGCCTCGGCACCCTGCTCGGCCTCTGGGGGCGGGTCGCGGCGCTCGGCGGCGCGCTGATCAACCTGAGCCTCTGGCTCACCGTCAGCTGGGGCGTCTCGCCGTACTACCTCGGCAACGACCTCGCCTACCTGATGGCCTGGACGCCGCTGCTGCTGGCCGGCACGCCGTACCTGTCGGTGGACGGCTACCTGGCCCGCCGGGCCCGGCGGGACCGCTCGCGCGGGCTGGCCGAGGACCACGTCAGGCGCCGGGCGCTGGTGGACGGCGGGATCGCGGCGGTCGCGATCGGCGGCGCCGGCCTGCTGGCCGGCTCGCTCACCCGGACCTTCGGCCGGAAGGACCAGGCCGCCCCCAAGCAGTCCGCGGCCCCGACCCCCGCCACGACGGCGCCGGCCCCCTCGGTGGCCGCGGCGAGCGTGCCCGTCGGCGGCTCGGCGCAGGTCAAGGACCCGGCCACCGGGGACGCCGTCTACATCGTGCAGCCCAAGGCCGGCCAGTACTGCGCCTTCTCCTCGGTCTGCACCCACTCCGGCTGCGCGGTGGACGCACCGAAGAACGGACAGCTGTACTGCCCGTGCCACGGCTCCCGGTTCGACGCCGCGACCGGCGCGGTGGTCAACGGGCCGGCGGTCAAACCGCTGCCCAGGTACGCCGTCCGCAAGGACGGCGACAAGCTGACCCTGGGCCCGCTGCAGAGCTGAGCACGGCTCAGCCGTCGCGGTCGGGCCGGTTGCGCCGGGCCACCGCGGCCACGGCGCCGGCCAGGCCGCCGACGCCCAGCACGATGAAGGCGACCGGGACGACGATCCGCCCGTTCACCGTCCGGTCGTCGAGCGCCGCCACCAGGTAGAGCACGGCGATCGCGGTGAACAGGGCGCCCGCGATCAGCGAGAACAGGTCGAGCCGGTGCTTCCTCACTGCTGGACCACCTTGATGTCGCCGATGCCGATGCCGAGTTGGAGGTCGAGCGTGCCCTTGGAGGCGTGGCCGACCGGGGGGCTGAGCAGGTAGGTGTGCCGCCCGGTCCCGCTGTTGTGGTCGCCGGGGACGTTGATGCTGCCGACGCCGACCCGGGCCACCAGGTTCACCGTGACGTCCGGCGGCAGGGTGACGGTCAGCTGGCCGGCGCCGAGGTCGACCCGGGTGGCCAGGGAGCCCCCGGCGGGGTCGAGCCCGGCCAGGTCCAGCCGGATGTCGCCGGCGCCCAGGTTGTAGCGGTCCTTCAGGTCGGCCGCCGAGGCGACCGTCCACGAGCGGTCGCCGATGGCGTCCTGCACGGCGTGCGGGGTACGGCCGACGAAGGCCAGCGCCAGGGTGACCAGCAGGCCCAGCACCGCGAGCTTGCGGGCCTTGCCGAACTTCGCCGCCAGCAGCAGCGTCAGGCCGATCACCAGCAGCCCGGTGGCCAGGACGACGGTGCTCAGCCTGGTGACGTCGGTGTGGCCGACCGAGGCGGACCAGACCGCGGTCGCCGCGCCGATCGCCAGCAGGAGGCCGAAGAAGCCGAGCGCCGAGTGCTCCTTGGGGTGCCGGACGGCGGCCGGCTCGCGGCGGCCGTCCGGGCGGCCCTTGCGCAGCGGATCGCCCTCCGGCAGGTCGGCGCGCTGCCACCAGGCCTGGGCCGGGCTGCCCGGCGGCGGCAGCTTCGTGCCCCCTCCGGCCTCCGGCCGGGGTGTCCCCCAGGCGGGCGCGGCCGAGGAGGCCGGGGCGGTGGCGCCGTACGGGTTGCGCTCGGGGTGGCGCGGATCCCACAGGTAGCCGCTCGGGCCGGGGACGGGGGAGTCGGCGGGGACGGTGCCGGCGGCCTGGTCGGCGGTGTGCCGGGCGCGGGCCGCGTCGTCCTGTCCGGGGCCCGGCCAGGTGTGCTCCTCGGCCCCGGGGGAGTGGCGGTCGTACGGTCCGCCGCGCCGGCGCCCGCGGATCCGGCCGCGGCGGCGGTCCGGGTCGTAGCGCACCGCCAGGAAGACCAGGCCGCCGAGGAGCAGCAGCGGGAACAGCTGGTCGCCGTCGCCCATCGAGGAGAAGAACACCCCGGTGCCGATCACGGTCAGCAGCACCGCCCCCACGGACTGGCCGTCGACCCGGCCGGTCAGCACCCGCTGGAGCTCGGTCCGCGCCCCCCGGCCCTTGCCGTCGGCGGCGCCCTCGGTGGGGACGATCAGCCAGGCCAGGCCGTACAGGAACAGTCCGAGGCCGCCGGAGAGGCAGAGCACCACGGTGACCACCCGGAAGACCACCGGGTCGATGTCCAGGTGCCGCCCGAGGCCGCCGCAGACGCCGGCCACCACCCGGTGGTGCTCGGTCCGGGTCAGCGGCGGGCGTTCCGGTTCCGGCGGGGCGGCGGGCCCGGCCTCCTGGATGCGGTGGTCCTCGGTCATGGGCTCCATCCTTCCGGCAGGGGCCGGTCCGGCCCAACCGGGCCCGGCCCTGCCCGTACCCTGACTTGTCCCTGATACCGGCCAGGGGCACACCCTGATGCGCCCGGCCGTCCGCGCGTGGAACCATCGGTGGCGTGGCAGCACCCGGTACCGACCCCCGATCCCTCGCCCCCGACGCCGCTGCGCCGGCCGGCGGTGACCCGACCGTGCCCGACGGCGGGCGGCCGCCGTACCGCAGGCTCTACCGCAGCCCGCAGGGGCGGATGCTGGGCGGCGTCGCGCACGGTCTGGCGGTGCACCTCGGGCTGCCGGTGCGCTGGGTCCGGCTCGCCTTCGTCCTGCTGTTCTTCGCGCAGGGCATCGGCGCGCTGCTGTACGCCGCGTTCTGGTTCGTGGTGCCGATCGGCATCGGCGAGCCCTCGCAGCGCGGTGGCACCCACTGGGTGAACGTCAACGGCGTCTACATCCCGACCTCGCCCTGGCTCCGGCCGGGCACCCGGCTGTCCAAGCCCGGCCGCGGCTGGGTCGGCCGACTGCGCGAACTGCTCCAGCACGCCCTCCAGGGCGAGCCGGTGGCTCCCCCCGCCGCCGGCGGCGAGGCCGGTGCGGCGCCCGGGACCGCAGGCACCACCGGGACGGCCGGCACCACCGAGACCGCGGGGACCACCGTGACCGCCGCGGGCGCCGGAGCCGCCGCCCTGCGGCCCGCCGCGCGGAGCGGGCAGGGCGGCCTCGGCCAACTCGCCGCCCTGGTCATGGTCGTGATCGGGCTGATCGCCCTGCTGAACGTGCTCGGCTGGCAGACCGCCAAGCCCTACACCTGGCCGCTGCTGGCGATCGGGGTCGGCGTCGCGCTGGTCTGGCGGCAGGCCGACGACTCGCGCTGGCAGCGCTGGTTCGGCATCGAGGAGGGCGAGAAGCGCCGCGGCGCCTACACCCGCGTCGGCGCCGGCGTGCTGCTCGCGATGGCCGGCACCATCGCGCTGCTGGCCATGCAGGGCAGCGGCTCCACGCTCGGCTCGGTGATCGAGGCCTCGCTCGCGGTGCTCGCCGGGGTGCTGGTCCTGCTCGGCCCGTACGGCCTGCGGCTGTGGCAGGACCTCGGTGCCGAGCGCACCGCCCGCATCCGCGCCCAGGAGCGGGCCGAGATCGCCGCGCACATCCACGACTCGGTGCTGCACACCCTGACCCTGATCCAGCGTCGGGCCGAGGACCCCAAGGAGGTGCTGCGGCTGGCCCGCTCCCAGGAGCGCGAGCTGCGGCTGTGGCTGTACCGGCCGGAGGCCGCCGCCGAGGCCGCGCCGGACACCATGGCGGAGACCCTGCGCGCCGCCGTCGCCGAGGTCGAGGACCGGCACGGCGTCCCGGTCGAGCTGGTCATCGTCGGCGACTGCCCGATGGACGAGCGGATCGCGGCACAGATGCAGGCCGCGAGGGAGGCGACCGTCAACGCGGCCAAGTACGGTGGCGGGGGACCGGTCCAGGTCTACGCCGAGGTGGAGGGGAGGACGGTGTCGGTGTTCGTGCGCGACCACGGCCCCGGCTTCGACCCCGACACGGTGCCCGAGGACCGGATGGGCGTACGGGAGTCGATCATCGGCCGGATGAAGCGCAACGGCGGCACCGCCCGGGTGCGGCCGGCGGCGGGCGGCGGCACCGAGGTCGAGCTGGAGATGGAGAGAACGAATGACTGAGGCAGCGCCGGCCGGGGTCCCCCCGACCGAAGGCGGGGGGCGCACGGCCAGGGTCGTCCTGGTGGACGACCACCGGATGTTCCGGACGGGGGTCAGGGCCGAGATCGGCCGTACCGAGGCGACCGGCATCGACGTGGTCGGCGAGGCCGACGACGTCGACTCGGCGGTCCGGGTGGTCGCCGAGACCAGGCCGGACGTGGTGCTGCTCGACGTGCACCTGCCCGGCGGCGGCGGCGTCGAGGTGCTGCGCCGCTCGGCCGGACTGATGGGCGAGCAGGGCGGGGTGAAGTTCCTGGCGCTGTCCGTCTCGGACGCGGCCGAGGACGTCATCGGCGTCATCCGGGGCGGGGCGCGCGGCTACGTCACCAAGACGATCACCGGCACCGACCTGGTCGACGCGATCTTCCGGATCGCCGACGGCGACGCCGTCTTCTCGCCCCGGCTGGCCGGCTTCGTCCTGGACGCCTTCGCCGCCACCGACACCCCGCCGGTGGACGAGGACCTCGACCGCCTCACCCAGCGCGAGCGCGAGGTGCTGCGGCTGATCGCCCGCGGCTACGCCTACAAGGAGATCGCCAAGCAGCTCTTCATCTCGGTGAAGACCGTCGAGAGCCACGTCTCCGCCGTCCTGCGCAAGCTCCAGCTCAGCAACCGCCACGAGCTCACCCGCTGGGCCACCGCGCGGCGCCTGGTCTGAGCCCGCCGCGGGCACCGGGGCGAGCCCGTCCGGCCGTTTTCCACGGACCGGGCGGGCTTGTCCGTGGGTGGCCATAGACTCGTCAGTGCCATGAGTAGCCTCTTTGACGACCTCCCGCTCCCCGGTTTCGAGGCACCCGCCGCCGGGTCGAAGCAGCCCGCCGCCCCGCTCGACGAGGAGCCCCCGCCGTACGAGGACGACGCGCCGTACGACGCGTACGAGGAGGCCATCCCGGAGGGGCTGTTCCGGTCCACCGCCTTCAAGGAGCCGGGCGGCGCCGCCGAGGCCGAGCGGGACGCCTGGTACCGCAACGGAGCCGCCCGGACGGTGGTGGACCCGGCGCAGCTGCTCGAGGGGATGAACGACCCGCAGCGCGAGGCGGTGCTGCACGCGGGCTCGCCGCTGCTGATCGTGGCCGGCGCCGGCTCCGGCAAGACCCGGGTGCTGACCCACCGGATCGCGTACCTGCTGGGCGCGCGCGGGGTGCAGCCGGGGGAGATCCTGGCGATCACCTTCACCAACAAGGCGGCCGGCGAGATGCGCGAGCGCGTCGAGGCGCTGGTCGGCCCGCGCGCCCGGGCGATGTGGGTGTCCACCTTCCACAGCGCCTGCGTGCGGATCCTGCGCCGCGAGTCCAAGCAGCTGGGCTTCACCTCCAGCTTCTCGATCTACGACTCGGCCGACTCGCAGCGGCTGATGTCGCTGGTCTGCCGCGACCTCGACCTGGACCCGAAGCAGTTCCCGCCGAAGTCCTTCATGGCGAAGATCAGCAACCTGAAGAACGAGCTGATCGACGAGGAGACCTTCGCCGACCAGGCCGCCAACCCGATGGAGAAGAAGCTCGCCGAGGCGTACGCGCTGTACCAGCGGCGGCTGCGCGAGGCGAACGCGCTGGACTTCGACGACATCATCATGACGACGGTGAACCTGCTGCAGGCCTTCCCCGACGTCGCCGAGCACTACCGCCGCCGGTTCCGGCACATCCTGGTCGACGAGTACCAGGACACCAACCACGCCCAGTACATGCTGGTGCGGGAGCTGAGCGGAGGGTCCGTCGCGGCCGCGCCCAAGCGCACCGCCGACGGCGACCTCGTGAACCCCGCCGCCGGCCGGCTCGCCGAGGTGCCCCCGGCCGAGCTGTGCGTGGTCGGTGACGCGGACCAGTCGATCTACGCCTTCCGCGGCGCGACCATCCGCAACATCCTCCAGTTCGAGGAGGACTACCCGAACGCGACCACGATCCTGCTGGAGCAGAACTACCGCTCCACCCAGACCATCCTGAGCGCCGCCAACGCCGTCATCGAGCGCAACGCCAACCGGCGCGAGAAGAAGCTCTGGACGGCCGGGGACCACGGCGAGAAGGTGATCGGCTACGTCGCCGACGACGAGCACGGCGAGGCCCAGTTCATCGCCGACGAGATCGACCGGCTCACCGACAAGGGCGAGGCCAAGCCCGGCGACGTCGCGATCTTCTACCGCACCAACGCCCAGTCCCGGGTGTTCGAGGAGGTGTTCATCCGGGTCGGCCTGCCGTACAAGGTGGTCGGCGGGGTGCGCTTCTACGAGCGCAAGGAGGTCCGGGACGTCCTGGCGTACCTGCGGGTGCTCTCCAACCCGGAGGACACCGTGCCGCTGCGCCGGATCCTCAACGTGCCCAAGCGCGGCATCGGCGAGCGGGCCGAGGCGATGATCGACGCGCTGGCCGCGCGGGAGCGGATCTCCTTCGCCCAGGCGCTGGTCCGGGTGGACGAGGCGTACGGGATGGCCGCGCGGTCGGCCAACGCGGTCAAGAAGTTCAACACCCTGATGGCCGGGCTGCGCCAGGTCGTCGAGTCGGGCGCGGGCCCGGCGGCGGTGCTGGAGGCCGTCCTGGAGGAGACCGGCTACCTGGCCGAGCTCCAGGCCTCCACCGACCCCCAGGACGAGACCCGGGTGGAGAACCTGCAGGAACTCGCCTCCGTCGCCCTGGAGTACGAGCAGGACCCGGGCGAGCGACCGGACGCCGGGGAGGAGGGCGCGCCGCCGGTCGGCTCGCTGGCCGACTTCCTGGAGCGGGTCGCGCTGGTCGCCGACTCGGACCAGATCCCCGACGAGGACGAGGAGGGGCAGGGCGTCATCACGATGATGACCCTGCACACCGCCAAGGGCCTCGAGTTCCCCGTCGTCTTCCTGACCGGCATGGAGGACGGGATCTTCCCGCACATGCGGGCGCTCAACCAGGTCAAGGAGCTGGAGGAGGAACGCCGGCTCGCCTACGTGGGGCTCACCCGGGCGCGGGAGCGGCTCTACCTGACCCGCTCGGTGCTGCGCAGCGCGTGGGGGCAGCCGGCCTACAACCCGGCCTCGCGGTTCCTGGAGGAGATCCCGGACACGCTGGTCGAGTGGAAGCGGACGGGCGCCGCGCAGGCGCCGGCCGGCCGCGGCTTCTCCTCGGGCTCGTCCTGGGGCAAGTCCTCCTCGGGCGGGTCGCGCTCCGCCGGGACCTCCTCGGCGGCCGCCTCGCCGAAGGCGGGCTGGGGCCAGTCGGCGCGGCGCGGCGGCAAGGTCGTCGAGCGCGAGGTCGTCTCGCTCGCGGTCGGGGACAGGGTCACCCACGACACCTTCGGCCTGGGCACGGTGGTGGGCGTCACCGGCGTCGGTGACCGGGCGCAGGCCACGGTCGACTTCGGCTCGGAGGGGCGCAAGCAGCTGCTGCTGCGCTACGCCCCGGTGGAGAAGCTCTAGCGGGTATGTCCTAGCGGGGGTCGAGCCCGTTCGCGAGGAACCAGGGCAGCGGGTCGACCGGCCCGCCGCCCTGCGGCCGCACCTCGAAGTGCAGGTGCGGTCCGGTGCTGTTGCCGCTGCTGCCGACAAAGGCGATCACGTCGCCCTGCTTCACCGGGCCCTTGCGCACCTTGTAGGCGCGCAGGTGGCAGTACCAGGCCTCGGTGCCGTCGCTCGTCTTCAGGATCGACATGTAGCCGTAGAACGGGTTCCACTGGGTGCGGATGGTGCCGTCGGTGACGGCGTAGACCTCGGAGCCGCCGTCCACCGGGAAGTCGATGCCGGTGTGCCGCCGGGCCCAGTGGGTGCCGGCCGCGCCGAACAACTCGCCGAGGCCGTGCTGGGCGACGGGCATGACCACCTTGGGCTTGGCCGGTTCCGGGGTCGGCTGGGCCGTCGGGGCGCCGGCCGCCGGGGCGTCGACCGGCTGGGTGCCGGCCAGCGGTTGACGGGCGTCGCCGCGCGAGGCCTGGGTCTGGTCGGTGGCGTCCACGGCCTGCCGGGCCGTCTGCCGGGCGGCCGCGGCGTCCGGGGCGTCGGCTGCCGCCGCCTGCGGGGGCACCCGGTCGGCCTGCTCCTGCACCACCGTGACGGCCGCGGCCCCGGCGACCCCGAGCGCGGCGACCGAGGGGACCGCGACCCGGAACAGTGCGGCCCGGGTGGCCGCCTTGGCGGCGCCGCGGCGCTGGGCGCGGGACTGCTCGCGGGCGGCGAGGCGCAGCTCCGCACGGGTCGGGCGGGCGGCTGCTTCGGGAGCCATCAGGGGCTGCCTCCTCGGTGGGCCTCGGGCACGTCGTCGGGCGCGGGGTGAACAGCCGTGACTGTAGTCCCAAGGCCGACGCCCCGGAAAAACCTCCGGTTGTCAAGGGGTCGCCCGGGGCACCCGGGGCCGCGGCGCGCCCGAGACCGCTCTACCCGCGGGTAGCAAGTCCTGAAGCTGTGACTTTGCCCTCCTCTTGGGAGGCGGCGCGGCCAACCGGGCCGGGTGGCGCTAATCTCCCCTCAGGTTGGTTGGTTATCGAGCGTTAACCGCGTCAACCGCGCCCGTGGGCCCACGAGGTCCGGTCGGAAAGTGGACGACGAGGTCCAGGAGGCAGTGATGAGTGTGTCGGGGCCGATCCGTGTGGTGGTCGCCAAGCCGGGGCTGGACGGTCACGACCGTGGCGCCAAGGTCATCGCACGCGCCCTGCGCGACGCCGGCATGGAGGTCATCTACACCGGGCTGCACCAGACGCCCGAGCAGGTGGTCGACACCGCGATCCAGGAGGACGCGGACGGCATCGGGCTGTCGATCCTCTCCGGCGCCCACATGACGCTGTGCGCGCGGGTGCTGGAACTGCTGAAGGAGCGCGACGCGGAGGACATCAAGGTCTTCTGCGGCGGCATCATCCCGGACGAGGACATCGCCGAGCTCAAGGCGATGGGCGTCGCCGACATCTTCACCCCGGGCACGCCCACCCGGGACGTGGTGGCCTGGGTCGAGGCCAACCTGCGCGCCGTCGGCTGACGTCCCGCGCGGCGGGCGGCTGAGCTCGGGCGCGGCGAGCGGGCCGGTCACCTGTGCGGACCGGCCCGCTCGGCCGTTCACCGCGCCGGTCGGGCCGTCAGCTCGCCCAGCATCGCCGCCCGGAAGCGCAGCGTCCAGGCCAGTTGGGCGAAGGTCTCCGACCAGGCGGTGTCGGGCGCGGCCCCGGCGGCCAGCTCCTCCACCGCGTCGGCCGTCTCGGGGGCGAGCGCGCGCTCCGTCATCCCGAGCACCCCGCTGTGGCTCCACGGGTACGCGCCGGAGGCGGCGGCGCGGGCCAGCGCCGTCACCACCGCGAGGGACAGCGGCGGTGTCCACGGGGTGGCGCAGGCGCCGAGCAGTTGGAAGGCCTCGCCCAGGCCGTGCACCTCGATGAAGGCGGCCGTCCAGGCGGCCCGCTCCTCCGGCGGGAGGACGGCCAGCAGCTTGGCCGGCGCCCCGGTGACCCGCTGGGCCCTGGCCCGCCCGGTGCCGCGGGACGCCGGCGGTGCGGGCGCGGGCCCGAGCAGGGCGCGGGCCCACTCGGCGTCCTGCTGGCGGACGGCGGCGCGGGCCCAGGCCTCGCGCAGGTCGTCGGCCCAGCTGCTGCTGGTCTCGTCCACGCTGTCGCCGACCCGCAGCGCGAGCAACTGCTCGGGCCTCAGGCCGGTGCTCCGCGCCCAGGTCGCGAGCGGGGCGGCGGCCACCACCTCGCCGAACCACCAGGCCCGTTCGCCGCGCCCGGTGGGCGAGGTCGGCGCGATCCCGTCGCGCTGCATCCGCTCGTCGCACTCGGCGGGCGGGGTGACCACCAGATGGGTGCCGCCCTCCGCCAGGCGGACGGCGGCCAGCGCCCGCTCGGCCATCCGCTGCGCGAGCGCGGACCCGGGCAGGGTGGAGAGCAGCTCGGCGGCGGTGGTCCGGACGTTCTTGCTGCGGTCGGAGAGCGCGGCCTCCAGGAACGGTTCGTCGGCGGGGGAGAGCCCGTCCTGCAGGGCGTCCAGGAAGAGCACCCGGTCCTCGGCGCGCTCGGTGGACCAGGTGCTCCGCAGCAGCTCCAGCCCGGCGGCCGGGTCGCTGCGGCGCAGCAGGGTGAGGTGGGTGACCCGCTCGGCGAACAGGCCCTCGTGCCAGATCCGGTGGTCGCCGGCCCCCTCCGGCTGCCGGGTCGGCTCGGGCGGGGCGGTGCGCAGCACGAACCGCCAGTCGGGGTTCTGCTCGGCCAGCCAGCGGCCCAGCGGACCGGCCAACGCGACGGCGTCGGGGCGCAGTTCACTGCGTGCGCGGGCGGCGTCGAGCAGACCGGGTATCAGCGCGGCGGGCGGCCGGAGTCCCTGGGCGCGGGCGGCGGTGAGCCATTGCGGCAGCAGGTTGGCCAGGGTGCCGCCGCTGCCGGAGCGTCCGGCGAGCAGCACGGCCAGCCGGTGGGCGGCGGCCTCGGGCAGTTCGGGGCGGGTGTCCGGGGGCGCGGGCGGGCCGGGCGGTTCGACGGCCGGTACGGGCAGTGCCCCGGCCCGGCGGCGGACGGTGGCCAGCGCGGCCAGCTCCAGCAGCGCGGTGGCCGGGTCGTCCGGGTCCACGGCCTCCGCGAACGGCAGGGCGGTGGCCGGGACGGGCCGGCGGTCGGTGCCGAGCAGGGCGCTGGTCCGCAAGGTCTCCCACGGGTCCTGGATGGTCGTCATGTTGCGTCGTCCTCCTACGGGTTGGTGAGGCCGACCGGGCGGTGGTCGGCGGGCCAGGCCGTGACCGGGGCGAAGCCCTGGTGGCCGTACTCGCCGAAGACGGTCAGCGGGCGGCCGGTGGAGACCGCGGCCAGCCGCCACAGCGCCGCCTCCGGGACGGCCGAGGTGCGGACCGCGACGGTGTGGTGGCCGTCGGTCAGGCACCAGCCGTCCGGGGTGCGGACCGGGACGACTCCGGCGAGGACGGTCGGCCAGCCGTCCAGCCACGGGTCGTCGGCCACCGCGGTGCCGTACCCGGCCACCGCCTCGGCGACGGTGAGCCCGGCCGGTGCGGCGGCCGGGCCGGGTTCGGGGGCGCCGTAGCGGGTGCCGAGTGCGGCGCGCAGCGGGCGGGCGCCGGGGTGGTAGGCCAGCTCGGCCTCCAGCAGGTGGCCGGTGGGCAGGGCGAGGTCGGGGGCCTGGCCGGGGCGGCCGAAGGCGAGCACCAGGGCGTGGCGGCCGGTCTTGGCGCCGCGCAGCCACACCCGGCGGGTGGTGAGCCGCTCGTCGGCCGTGTCCCGACTGCCGAGCACCTGCCAGCGGTCCCGGACGGTGGGCCCGGCCAGCACCTCGGCGGCGTCCAGGGTGTAGCCGACCCGGGCGCGGACGGTGGCGGCCAGCTCGGGCGGCAGTTCGTCGACCCGGGTGGCGGCGGTCGCGAGCAGGTGCAGCATGGCGTACTCCTCCAACATCCGTTCCTCCGGCAGGTCGTCCAACTCGCGTATGCGGGTGGCGAGTCCGGGGGCCTGGGCGTCGACCATCCGGGCGGCGACCTCCTCCCAGGGCCCGGCGGTGGACTGGTCGGCCAGGCCGTGCCGGACCCGGTCGGCCAGGCGCAGCCGCAGCTCGGCCGCGCCGGCCGCGACCCGGGCGCCGCGCCGTTCGGCCCGGCGGCGCGCCGCCTCCGGGTCCGCCGGGGCCGCCGGAGGCGCCGCGCGCTTCGCGGCGCGCTCCTGCCGGGCGGCGAGCCATTCGGCCGCCCACCCGGCGGGCTCGCCGACCGGTACGGCCTCGGCGGCGCTGCTCCACAGCAGGAGGAGCCCGAGCGCGTGCTTGCACGGGAACTTCCGGCTGGGGCAGCTGCACTGGTAGGCGGGCGTGGCGAGTTCGACCACCGTGCGGTACGGCGTCCGGCCGCTGCCCTGGCACTCGCCCCACAGTGCGGCGCCGTCGGTGCCCGTCCCGGACCACGGCGCGGGCGACGAGAGCTTGCCCGCGGCCTTCCGCGACGGGGCGTCAGGTGCCAGGGACAGGACGTGTTCGGTGCTCCAGCGTTCCTCCATGCGACCGACGGTAGGCGGCGGCACTGACAGCGGCTGACTGACCGTCCGGTGCGCGGCCCGACACCCCACCGGCCGTCCGCCGGCCGCCCCTCCGCGCTCCGCCGGCCGTCGCCTCCGCGCTCCGCCGGCCACCGCCCGGGCGTTGTCAGTGGCACGTTGCAGGGTGGTTCCCACAGGCCGGGACGCCGACCTGGCTCCCCCCGATCACCCCGTCGCCGGGCCACCCGTGTGCCCGGCGCCGACCCGAAGGAGCCCTCATGACCGACGTTCTGCGGCAACACGCCGAGGACGCCTTCGCCGGCGAACTGGCCGCACTGGCCGCGCAGGACGACCGGCCGCGCCCCGAGCGCTGGAAGCTCTCCCCGTGGGCCGTGGCGACCTACCTGCTCGGCGGCGAGCTGCCCGACGGCACCGCGATCACCCCCAAGTACATCGGCCCGCGCCGGGTGGTGGAGGTCGCCGTCACCACCCTGGCGACGGACCGCGCGCTGCTGCTGCTCGGTGTGCCCGGCACCGCCAAGACCTGGGTGTCCGAGCACCTGGCCGCGGCGATCAGCGGCGACTCCACCCTGCTGGTGCAGGGCACCGCCGGCACCCCCGAGGAGGCCGTCCGGTACGGCTGGAACTACGCCCAGCTGCTCACCCACGGCCCCAGCCGGGACGCCCTGGTGCCCTCGCCGCTGATGCGGGCGATGGCCGACGGCAGGATCGCCCGGGTCGAGGAGCTGACCCGCATCCCCGCCGACGTGCAGGACAGCCTGATCACCATCCTGTCCGAGAAGACCCTTCCGGTACCGGAACTGGGCACCGAGACCCAGGCCGTGCGCGGCTTCAACGTGATCGCCACCGCCAACGACCGGGACCGCGGCGTCAACGAGCTGTCCAGCGCGCTGCGCCGCCGCTTCAACACCGTGGTGCTGCCGCTGCCCGGCTCGCTGGAGGAGGAGGTCGACATCGTCACCCGCCGGGTCAACCAGCTCGGCCGCTCGCTCGAGCTGCCCGAACTGCCCGGCGGCGCCGAGGAGATCCGGCGGGTGGTCACCGTCTTCCGCGAGCTGCGGGCCGGGGTCACGGTGGACGGCCGGACGAAGGTGAAGACCCCGAGCAGCACCCTCTCCACCGCCGAGGCGATCTCGGTGGTCACCAACGGCCTGGCCCTGGCCGCCCACTTCGGCGACGGCGTGCTGCGCGCCGGGGACGTGACGGACGGCGTCGTCGGCGCCGTCGTCCGCGACCCGGTCGCCGACCGGGCGGTGTGGCGCGAGTACGTCGAAGGGGTGGTGCGCGAGCGCGACGGCTGGAAGGACTTCTACCGCGCCGCCCGCGAGGTGACGGCATGACCGAGGTCGCCCTGCTGGGCATCCGGCACCACGGACCGGGCTCGGCCCGGGCGGTGGCCGCCGCGCTGACGCAGTGGCAGCCGGACGCGGTGCTGATCGAAGGACCGCCGGAGGCCGACGACATCGTCCACCTCGCCGCCGGGAAGGACCTCGTCCCGCCGGTCGCCCTGCTCGCCCACGCCGTGGACGACCCGGCGCGGGCCGCCTTCTGGCCGTACGCCGAGTTCTCCCCCGAGTGGGTGGCGATCCGCCACGGCGTCGAGCACGGCCTGCCGGTCCACTTCATCGACCTGCCCGCCGGCTACGGCTTCGAGCCGCTCACCGGTGCCGACGGCACCGGCGGCGCCGGCGGACCGGCCGCCGACCCGCTGGCCCTGCTCGCCGAAGCCGCCGGGTACGACGACCCGGAGCGCTGGTGGGAGGACGTCATCGAGCACCGCGCCCCGGGCGAGGACGCGCTGGCGCCGTTCGCCGCCGTCGCCGAGGCGATGGGCGCGCTGCGCGCCGAGGGGCTCGGCGAGTCCCGCCGGGACCGGCTGCGCGAGGCGCACATGCGCCAGCGGATCCGCGCCGCCCGCCGGGCCGGCCACCGCCGGATCGCCGTGGTCTGCGGGGCCTTCCACGTCCCCGCGCTGGCGGCGATGCCCACCGTCGCCCACGACCGGGCGCTGCTCGCCGAGCTGCCGAAGAAGGTACGGGCGGACATCACCTGGATCCCGTGGACGCACCGCCGGCTCTCCCAGTCCACCGGCTACGGCGCGGGCGTCCAGTCGCCCGGCTGGTACCACCACCTGTTCACCACCACCGGCGACCCGGTGCCGCGCTGGCTCACCCGGGCCGCCGAGCTGCTGCGCGCCGAGGACCACCCGGTCTCCTCCGCGCACGTCATCGAGGCGGTCCGGCTCGCCGAGACCCTCGCGGTGCTGCGCGGCCGTCCGCTCGCCGGGCTGACCGAGACCCTGGACGCCGTCCGCGCGGTGCTCTGCGAGGGCTCGGAGGTCGCCCTGGAGCTCGTCCGGGACCGCCTGGTGGTCGGCGACGAACTCGGCGAGGTCCCCGACGCCGCACCGACGGTGCCGCTGCAGCGCGACCTCGCCCGGCTGCAGCGCTCGCTGCGCCTCAAGCCCGCGGCCGCGCCGCGGGACCTCGACCTGGACCTGCGCCAGGACACCGACGCCGCCCGGTCCCGGCTGCTGCACCGGCTGCGGCTGCTCGGCATCGAGTGGGGCGTGCCCGCCCGCTCCTCGGTCGCCTCCACCGGCACCTTCCGGGAGAGCTGGCGGCTGTGCTGGCAGCCCGAGTTCTCGGTCCGGATCGCCGAGGCCGCCCAGTGGGGCACCACGGTCGAGGAGGCCGCCGGCAACAAGGCGGTCGGCACCGCCCGCGCCGCCGGCGAACTCGCCGAGCTGACCGGGCTGGTGGAGACCTGCCTGCTGGCCGGGCTGTCCGACGCGCTGCCCGCCGTGATGCGGGTGCTCACCGACTGCGCGGCCCTGGACACCGACGTCGCTCACCTGGCCGGCGCGCTGCCCGCGCTGGTCCGCGCGCTGCGCTACGGCGACGTGCGCGGCACCGACCACGGCGCGCTCGCCGAGGCGGCGGCGGGCCTGGCCGAGCGGGTCTGCGTCGGACTGCCACCCGCCTGCGTCGGCCTGGACGCGGAGAGCGCGGCGGCGATGCGCGTGCGGATCGACGAGGTGCACGGCGCGATCGGCCTGCTGGCCTCCGCCGGGGGCGGGACCGCCGACCCGGCGGCGGACGCGGACGGTCCGGGGACGCCGGGCGGCCCGGAGGCCGCCGAGGGGGCACCGGACCGGGTCGGCCCGGCCGGCCTGGCCGACCGCTGGGCCGCCGCCCTGCGCTCGCTGGCCGCCCGCGAGCCGTCCGGCGGACCGGCCACCGGCGCCCCCGGTCTGCTGCGCGGCCGGGCCGTCCGGCTGCTGCTGGACGACGGCCGGCTCGACTCGGAGCAGGCCGGCCGCCGACTGCGGCTGGTGCTGTCCGTCGCCAGCGCCCCGGCCGACGCGGCCGGCTGGGTCGAGGGCTTCCTCACCGGCGGCGGCGCCCTGCTGCTGCACGACCCCCGGCTGCTCGCCCTGCTGGACGAGTGGCTGACGGGGGTGAGCGGCGAGGTCTTCACCGACGTCCTGCCGCTGCTGCGCCGCACCTTCGCCGGCCTCGAGGCGGGCGTGCGCACCACCATCGGCGGCCGGGTCGCGGCCGGCCCGCTGGGCGCGCCCCCGGCGGCGTCCGAGACGGCCGGCGAACTGGACCGGGAACGCGCCGAAGCCGCCGTCCCCGTGGTGGCCCTGCTGCTCGGCGTCCGCCCGAGGATCCCCCGGCAGACCACCGGCCGCGACACCTGACGCCGGTGGCACCTGATGCCGGCCGCACCGGACCCCGGCCGCACCGGACCCCGGCCGCACCGGACCGGCCGCGGCTGACCCGGACGAACGGGACCGCCGCACCACCCCGCCACCGCACCACCGCAGCACCCGGCGGCCGCACCGCTCACCCGCACCACCCGGCCACCGCACCACCCCGCCACCGCAGCACCCGGCGGCCGCACCGCCCACCCGCACCACCCCACCGCAACACCCGACCACCGCGTTACCGCTGAAGCAGGAGGCCGAGATGGCAGCGCCCACGACCGACGAACGGCTGCGCCGCTGGCGCCTGGTGCTCGGCGGCGAGGCCGACGGCACCGGCTGCACCCTGCGCGGCCGCGACGCCGCGATGGACGGCGCCCTGGCCGCGCTCTACCGGAGCGCCCCCGAGGAGGGCGGCCGGGTCCCGCGCGGCGGTCGCCGCAGCGCCGGTCTCGGCGGCTCGGCCCCGCAGGTGGCCCGCTGGCTGGGCGACATCCGCGAGTACTTCCCGTCGACCGTCGTCCAGCTGATGCAGCAGGACGCGATCAGCCGGCTCGGCCTGGACCGGCTGCTGCTGGAGCCGGAGATGCTGGAGGCCGTCGAACCGGACGTGCACCTGGTCGGCACCCTGCTCTCGCTCAAGCACGCGCTGCCCGAGACCACCCGGGAGACCGCCCGCGCCGTGGTCGGCAAGGTGGTCGCCGACCTGGAGCGCCGGCTCGCCGACCGGACCAGGGCCACCCTGGGCGGCGCCCTCGACCGCAGCGCGAAGGTGAACCGGCCGCGTCAGCGGGACATCGACTGGGACCGGACGATCCGGGCCAACCTGAAGAACTACCTGCCGGAGCACGGCACCGTCGTCCCCGAGCGGCTGGTCGGCTACGCCCGCGCCCAGCGCGCGGTGAAGAAGGAGGTCATCCTCTGCGTCGACCAGTCCGGCTCGATGGCGCCGTCGGTGGTGCACTCGGCGGTGTTCGGCGCGGTGCTCTCCTCGATGCGCACCCTGGACACCCGGCTGGTCGTCTTCGACACCTCGGTGGTCGACCTCACCGAGCAGCTCACCGACCCGGTCGACGTCCTGTTCGCCACCCAGCTCGGCGGCGGCACGGACATCAACCGCGCGCTCGCCTACTGCCAGTCGAGGATCACCCGGCCCTCCGAGACCGTCGTGGTGCTGATCAGCGACCTCTACGAGGGAGGCATCCGGGACGGCATGCTCAAGCGGGTCGCCGCGATGAAGGCGGCCGGCGTCCAGTTCATCGCCCTGCTCGCGCTGTCCGACGAGGGCGCACCGTCGTACGACCACGCCCACGCGGCCGCGCTGGCCGCCCTCGGCGCCCCGGCCTTCGCCTGCACCCCGGATGTCTTCCCCGAGATCATGGCGGCGGCGATCGAGAAGCGCCCGCTCCCGTGGCACCTGGTCAAGGGGGCGGAACGGGGGGTGTGACGGCCTCACCCGGGCGGGTGAACCCGCCCGATCGGCGGACCGGGCGTCCGGGCTGATCTGTGACGGTTCTCACCCAAGCCGGACAGGCCCCGGGCGGAACAGGCCCGTCCCACGGGGATAACCTGCCAGACGGACGTGACGCGCGTGTTGATTGACGTGTGCGCCCGTGGCTGTGTGGGCCGCAAGGCCGTACCTCTGCGTACCCGCACCGCCCCGACGACCCGCAGCGAAGATCCTGCCGTGGCACGCTCGTAGAGACACAATCCGCGACCACGAACAAGGACAAACACGTGGACCTGTTCGAGTACCAGGCGAGGGACCTCTTCGCCAAGCACGGCGTGCCCGTGCTTGACGGCGATGTCATCGAGACCGCCGCAGACGCTGCCGCCATCGCGGAGCGCTTCGGCGGCCGCGCCGTCGTCAAGGCTCAGGTGAAGGTGGGTGGCCGAGGCAAGGCCGGTGGCGTCAAGCTCGCCGCCGACCCGGCGGACGCCGTCGCCAAGGCCGAGCAGATCCTCGGCATGGACATCAAGGGCCACACCGTGCACAAGGTGATGCTGGCCCAGACCGCGGACATCCAGGAGGAGTACTACGTCTCCTACCTGCTGGACCGCGCCAACCGCACCTTCCTGGCCATGGCCAGCGTCGAGGGCGGCATGGACATCGAGGAGGTCGCGGCCACCAAGCCCGAGGCCCTCGCGAAGATCCCGGTGGACGCGAACGAGGGCGTGACCGCGGAGAAGGCCGCCGAGATCGTGGCCGCCGCGAAGTTCCCGGCCGACGTCGCCCCGCAGATCGCCGAGGTCCTGCAGACCCTGTGGACCGTCTTCGTCAAGGAGGACGCCCTCCTGGTCGAGGTCAACCCGCTGATCAAGTCGGGTGACGGCCGGATCATCGCCCTCGACGGCAAGGTCTCGCTGGACGCGAACGCCGACTTCCGCCAGCCCGAGCACGAGGCGCTGGAGGACAAGGCCGCGGCCAACCCGCTCGAGGCCGCCGCCAAGGCCAAGGGCCTGAACTACGTCAAGCTCGACGGCCAGGTCGGCATCATCGGCAACGGCGCGGGCCTCGTCATGAGCACCCTCGACGTGGTCGCCTACGCCGGTGAGAAGCACGGCGGCGTCAAGCCCGCCAACTTCCTCGACATCGGCGGCGGCGCCTCGGCCGAGGTCATGGCGAACGGCCTGGAGATCATCCTGGGCGACCCGGACGTCAAGTCGGTCTTCGTCAACGTCTTCGGTGGCATCACCGCCTGTGACGCGGTCGCCAACGGCATCGTGCAGGCCCTGGCCCTCCTCGAGGAGAAGGGCGAGGAGGTCACCAAGCCGCTGGTCGTCCGTCTGGACGGCAACAACGCCGAGCTGGGTCGCAAGATCCTGACCGACGCCAACCACCCGCTGGTCCAGCAGGTGGACACCATGGACGGCGCCGCGGACCGCGCCGCCGAGCTGGCCAACAAGTAAGGAAGGGGACTTTCACACCATGGCTATCTTCCTTACCAAGGACAGCAAGGTCATCGTCCAGGGCATGACCGGCTCCGAGGGCATGAAGCACACCCGCCGCATGCTCGCCTCCGGCACCCAGATCGTCGGCGGTGTCAACCCGCGCAAGGCCGGCACCACGGTCGACGTCGACGGCACCGAGATCCCGGTGTTCGGCTCGGTCGCCGAGGCGATGGAGAAGACCGGTGCCGACGTCACCGTCGTCTTCGTCCCGCCGGCGTTCACCAAGGCCGCCGTCGTCGAGGCCATCGACGCCGAGATCGGTCTGGCCGTCGTGATCACCGAGGGCGTCCCGGTGCACGACACCGCCGCCTTCTGGGCCCACGCCGGCGCCAAGGGCAACAAGACCCGGATCATCGGTCCGAACTGCCCCGGCCTGATCAGCCCCGGACAGTCGAACGCCGGCATCATCCCGGCCGACATCACCAGCGCCGGCAAGATCGGCCTGGTCTCGAAGTCCGGCACCCTGACCTACCAGCTCATGTACGAGCTGCGCGACATCGGCTTCTCCTCGGCCGTGGGCATCGGCGGTGACCCGGTCATCGGCACCACCCACATCGACGCCCTCAAGGCGTTCCAGGAGGACCCGGAGACCGAGATCATCGTCATGATCGGTGAGATCGGTGGCGACGCCGAGGAGCGCGCCGCGGCCTTCATCAAGGAGAACGTGACCAAGCCGGTCGTCGGCTACGTCGCGGGCTTCACCGCCCCCGAGGGCAAGACCATG
Source organism: Kitasatospora sp. NPDC001539 (assembly GCF_040298565.1). Classification (NCBI taxonomy): domain Bacteria; kingdom Bacillati; phylum Actinomycetota; class Actinomycetes; order Kitasatosporales; family Streptomycetaceae; genus Kitasatospora; species Kitasatospora sp. NPDC001539. The sequence goes on from NZ_JBEPAK010000002.1 coordinate 72,625, forward strand.
GGCCACGCCGGCGCCATCGTCTCCGGTTCCTCGGGCACCGCCCAGGCGAAGAAGGAGGCCCTCGAGGCCGCCGGTGTCAAGGTCGGCAAGACGCCGTCCGAGACCGCCCGCCTGGCCCGCGAGATCATCGCCGCCCAGGCCTGATCCCGCTCCGGCGCAGTGAGCGCCCCCGCCCTCCCGGGCGGGGGCGCTCGCCGTTTCGGCGCCGGAGCTCCGGTCCTCGCGGTTCCGGTCCTCGCGGTTCCGGTGCCCGCGGTGTCAGTGCCTGGGGCCCGTCGTGCAGGGCAGCGGGGACCACAGCGGACAGGCCGCCGGGCCCTGCTGCGGCGGCGGCGCCTGGACCACCGAGGGCGGCAGCTCCCAGCGCGCCACCGCCTGCGGCTGCCGGTCCACCACCACCGCCTCCAGGCCGGCCGCCGGGCTGCACCACAGACTGGCGATGCCGTTCGGCGCCCCGCCCGGCAGCAGCGGCACTCCGGGCGGCTCGACCTCCGCGGTGGGGGCCGGCACGCACAGCGCGGGCGTCGGCTGCACCCTCGGCTGGAACAGCGCCGCCGGCCGCAGCCCGGCCAGGGTCGCCACCGTCGCCCCGCCCACCGCGACCGTCAGCAGCGCCGCCGCGCCCGTCCGGCTCGCCGTCGACAACCGGTGCCGGGCCCGCAGCACCGGCACCGGCGAGCGGTGCGGCTCCGGGCACCCCCGTACCGCCGCCCGGTGCAGCAGCCCGCTCAGCCCGTCCGCGAAGCCGGGGGCCGTCGGGTCCGGCCCGACCAGGTCCGGCACCGACTGCGCCAACGCCGCCCGGGCCGCCCAGACCCGGCCCTCGGCGGCCGCCAGGGTGGACTCCACCTCCACCGCGATCGCCGCCGCGGGCAGCCCCAGCCCGTCGTGCAGCACCAGCGCCCGCCGCTGCGGCCGGGACAGCCGGCGCAGGGCCTTCAGCAGGGCCTTGTCCCGGTCGGTCAGCCGGTCGTGGTCCGGCAGGACCGCCTGGGCTTCGTTCGCCGGCCGTACCCTGATCCGCCGGTGCGGCAGCGTCCACGCGTGTGCCCGTCGCGGCCCGCCCCGGTGCCACGGCGACAGCGCCAGCTCGGACGCCCGCACCCGGACCCAGCCCTCCGGGTCGCCGGAGCGGATCACCTCGTCCCAGCCGCGCCGCGCCTGCCCGAACGCCCGTCGCACGCAGTGCACCGCCCGGTGCCGGCACGCGGTGAGCAGGAACACCTGCTGCACCAGCCGGGTGTACGTCTGCTCGTAGAGGTCGTCGAAGCTCGGCGCGGGTTCGTCCGAGAGGTCCCGCCCGCTCCCGGCCTCGGTGAGCGCCAGCTCGATGCGCTCCCTGCGGTCGGCGGAGGGCGCCGGGGCGCCCCGGAGGGCCGGTGCCGGCGTCGCCGTCCGCGGCGCGGGCGCGTGCCGCTCCGGGGCGGCGGCCCGGCCGGGCGCGGGGTGGACGGCGGGTGCGTCCTGCCCGGCGGTCGGCTGCGGCCGCCCGTCGCGGGCGGTGGGGGCGCCGGGAGCGCCGGGGTCGGCCGAGTGCGGCGTGTGCCGTGGTACGGCCGCGTGCTGTCGCGCGGCCGTGCCGGTCCCCGCTTCCGTGACCGCGGCCGCGGCCGCGGCCGTCCCGGTGCCCAGGGGCGCCTTGACTGTCTCGGGCGTCTCGGGCGGCGCACCGGCCCGGGCGGCCGTCCGGGTGTCCTGGGTCCGTTCCTGCGTGGGCGCGCCGCCGGCCCGGCCCTCGCGGCCGGGGGAGCGGCGGTGCCGCCCCTTCCCGCCGGGCCGGGGGGCGGACGGGTCGCGGGCCGCGGCCGGGTCGGCCGTCACGCCGCCGTGTTCCCCGGTGGTCGCCGGGGACGCGTTCGGCCGGGCGGGTGCGTCCGGTGATCGTCGGCCGGGCCCGGTGGGGGGCGCGGTCCTGATGAGGGCGACGGCGGCGGACTCGGTGGGGCAGCCGAGCTTCCGCATGGCGCGGTGGAGGTAGTTGCGCGCGGTGCCGGGGGTGACCCCGAGGGCCGAGGCGGTGTGCTGGAGGTCGTGGCCGGCGGCGAGGTGGGCGATGGCCTGGGCCTCACGGGGTGTCAGCTTCCGCAGCGGGTCGGTGGCGCGGGTGGGGGGCGTGGTCATCAGACGCTCCGGGCCGGGGCTCCGGCGGCTTGGGGGCAGGGTCTGAAAAGGCGCATAAGCCAATAATCTGGGACACGGCGGCGGTTTGCCGCTTCACGGAGCATGGCGAGTCGCCTTGGCAGCATGAGCCCCATGACACAGCTGATGGGCCGTCCGATCCTGGAAGTGCCCGGCGAATTGGGCGGACGCCCTGTGCTGGCCGACCTGTTGACGGGAGTGCGGACGGCGCTGGTCGGCCTCGCGGTGGTCACCGTACCGGTGGTCGGACTCTGGATCGTGACACCGTACGCCGACTCGGGCGCGGCGGGCGCCACCCGGTTGGCGGGCGCCCTCTGGTTGCTGGGGCACGGCGCGCCGGTGCTGCGCGGTGGCGGGGACGCCCCGCTGACCGTCACCCCGCTGCTGCTCGCCGCCCTGGCGGCGGTGCGGCTGTACCGGGCGGCCGCCGGGGTGGTGTCCCGGCGTGCGCTGCGCTCCTCCCGGAGCGGTCCGCTGGCGCTGTGGTCGGGCTACTGCGCGGTGGCGGTCGCGGTGGCACTGCACTGCGCGGGCGGCGGCCCGTTCCGCAGCCGGGTGCTGCCGGACCTCCTGGCGGTCGGCCTGTTCGCCGCCCTGGCGGTGGCCGCGGGTGTCCGCTCGGCCCGACCCGGCCCGGCCGAGGGCCTGCCGCTGTCCCTGCTCGACCGGCTGCCCCCGGGCTGGCGGCCGACCGGCGGCTCGGCCGCGGTGCGGCGGGCGGCCGGAGCGGCGGGTGCGGGGCTGGTCGCGGCGGGCGGAGCGCTGGTCGCGGTGGCGGCGGTGGTGGACGCGATGACCGGCGGCGGGCGCGGGATGTCCCTGCTCAGGGGCGGTCCCGCCGCGCTGCTCGGGCTGCTGCTGCTCACCGTGCTGCTGCTGCCGAACGCGGTGCTGTGGGGTTCTGCGTACGCGCTGGGCCCCGGTTTCGTGGTCGGCGCGGGCACCCAGGTGTCGCCGGGCGGAACGGAGCTCGGGCCGGTGCCGGAGTTCCCCCTGTTCGCCCTGCTGCCCGAGGAGGGCCCGGGCGGCTGGCGGCTCGCGGCGCTGGCCCTGCCGCTGCTGGCGGGAGCGGTGCCGGCCGTCCTGCTGGGCCGTGCGGCGGCCGGTCGGCCCTCCCCGCAGGCACGCGGCGCCGGGCCCGGCGAGACGCACGGCACCGGGGACGGCGACGAGTGGGGTGACGGGTACGGCGACGGACCGGGCGGCGAGCGCGTCGACGGGCAGGGCGCGCCCTGGCCGCCCGCCGCGACCGTGGCGGCGGCGCTGGCGGCCGCGCTGCTGCTCGGCGCCGGTGCGGCGGTGCTGGGCCGGCTGTCGGGCGGCGCGCTGGCGGGCGGGCGGATGGCCTGGCTGGGGCCGGTGCCGTGGTGGACGGGCCCGGCGGCGGCCGGCTGGCTCGCCCTGGTCGCCGTTCCGGGAGCCCTGCTGGTGCGCCACCGCGCGCTCGCTCCGGGAGCCCCTCGGGCCAGGGCGGCCACCGTGGGCGCCTGCGCCCGGCTCTCGGCGCCCGCGCGCCGGAGCGCACTGCGGCTGCGCGCCCGTACGTTCGCCCTCGTGCGGCGCCTGGCGGGCGGGGACCCCACCGGCTGAGCCCGTCGCCCGCGCGGCCTGCCACCTCCCCGGCCTGATGCCCCCTCAGTCCGGCGCCGCTCAGCCGACGCCCACTCCGACCGGCGCCCGCGCCCCTGCGGCCCGACGCCCGGTCGGCGAGCCGCCTACTCGGCGTTGCCGGTGAAGTCCACGTACCACTGCGGCGCGTACCGGTCGCAGTTCTCGGTGCCGACGGTGGTCAGCGAATCCTGGACGCAGGTCACGTAGTCCTGGTAGTAGACCCCGAGCCCGATCATCAGCCCGACCATCGCGACGGTCATCGCACCGGTCAGGATCCCGGCGAGCGCGGCCGGGGTGAGGGGGTTCGGCGCCCGGGTGAGCGGGTTCGGGGCGGGGGCCCCGGAGGCCGCCGCCCCGGCCGCAGTGGCGCCGGTCGGGCCGGCGCCGGCCGTCGGCCGCTTGGTCCGCAGCGCGCTGACCCCCCAGTAGATGGCGAGCAGGGCGACCAGCAGCGCGACCCAGTGGAACTCCGCGAACAGGCAGAGCAGCGCGAACGGCCCGGCCAGCGCGGCGTTGCGGGCCCGGCGGTGGGTCGGGTCGGTCGGGTCGAGGCGCGGCGGCTGCGGCGCGGGCGGGCGCTGCCCGGGGCGGCCGTCGCCGGGGCCCTGTCCCCACGGCGGCGGCAGCTGGGGGCGGTCGTCGCCGCCCTGGCCGCCGTTGCCCCCCGGGCCCTGGCCGGGCCAGCCGCCGCGCGGCTGCCACGGCTGGTCCGGGGCGTCCGCCGGCGGCGGCGCGAAGGGGTTGTGCTCGCCGTTGTCGTCGCCGCTGCTCATCGGTTCAGCCATTCCTTCTCGGTCGGGGCCCGGGCGGAGGGTCTCGTGTCGGAGCGGTCTCCGCGTCCCCCCATGATCCCGCAGCCGTCCGGGCGCCCGGCGGGGGCCCGTGCCCCCGGGCCGGCGGGGAGTCCCGGCCCCGGCCCGGCGAGGCCCCGAACCCGGGCCGGCGGGCAGTCGCGTCCCGGCCCGGCGGCGGTCCGCGACCGGGGCGCCCCGGGCCCGAGGAGATCCCCGTCTCAACTACGCGCGTAGCGCTGCCCGGACCGTGCGGAGGCCGTCCGACCAGCCGTTATCGTGGTGACGGTCAGCAGCTCACATCGGTTCCCGGGGCTCCGCGTCGCGGCGGGTTCCCCCGGTGTTCCCCTTCGCTCGACCTGCCGTTCGTAGTGGCCCCACCGCCGGTGGACGTACCAGCGGACGGCGCCCGACCAACGGAGAATCGCGCAGTGGCCGCCGCCCCCGCCCAGCTCTTCCCGCCCCGTACGCCCGGACCGGCTCGCCTGGTGGTGCTGGTCTCCGGCTCCGGCACCAATCTGCAGGCGCTGATCGACGCCGTCGCCGACCCCGCCTACGGCGCCGAGATCGTCGCCGTGGGTGCGGACCGGGACGGCATCGCCGGTCTGGAGCGCGCCGAGAAGGCCGGTCTGCCGACCTTCGTCCACCGCGTGAAGGACTTCCCGGACCGGGCCGAGTGGGACCGCGCGCTGACCGCCTCCGTCGCCGGACACGAGCCGGACCTGGTGGTCACGGCCGGCTTCATGAAGATCCTCGGCCCCCGGTTCATCACGGCCTTCGCCGGGCGGATCGTCAACACCCACCCCGCACTGCTGCCCGCCTTCCCCGGCGCCCACGGCGTCCGCGACGCCCTCGCGTACGGGGTGAAGGTCACCGGCTGCACCGTCCACCTGGTCGACGCCGGGGTGGACACCGGGCCGATCATCGCGCAGGGCGTCGTCGAGGTCGTCGACGCCGACCACGCCGATGGCGGCGACGCGCTGCACGAGCGCATCAAGACTGTCGAGCGCAAGCTGCTCGTCGACGTCGTGGGCCGGCTGGCCCGCGAAGGTCACCGCATCGAGGACCGAAAGGTATGGATTCCGGCATGAGCTCCACCACGCCGCCCGTTTCGGAGAACATCCGTCCGATCCGTCGCGCGCTGATCAGCGTGTACGACAAGACCGGTCTGGAGGAGCTGGCCCAGGGCCTGCACGCCGCCGGGGTCGCCATCGTCTCCACCGGCTCCACCGCCGGCCGGATCGCCGCCGCCGGTGTCCCGGTGACCGAGGTCTCCGAGCTGACCGGCTTCCCGGAGTGCCTGGACGGCCGCGTGAAGACGCTGCACCCCCGGGTGCACGCCGGCGTGCTGGCCGACCTCCGGCTGGAGTCGCACCGCGCGCAGCTGGCCGAGCTGGGCGTCGAGCCCTTCGACCTGGTCGTGGTCAACCTCTACCCGTTCAAGGCCACCGTCGCCTCCGGCGCCACCCCGGACGAGTGCGTCGAGCAGATCGACATCGGCGGCCCGAGCATGGTCCGCGCCGCCGCCAAGAACCACCCCTCGGTGGCCGTCGTGGTCGACCCGGCCCGCTACGCGGACGTGCTCAAGGCCGTCCAGGACGGCGGCTTCGACCTGGCCACCCGCAAGCGCCTGGCCGGTGCCGCGTTCGCCCATACCGCCGCCTACGACGTGGCCGTCGCCTCCTGGTTCGAGGCCGGCTACGCCCCCGGCGACGAGCGCTTCCCCGGCTTCCTCGGCGGCACCTGGGAGCGGCAGGACGTGCTGCGCTACGGCGAGAACCCGCACCAGGGCGCCGCGCTGTACAGCGACGGAACGGGCGGCCTGGCCGGCGCGCGGCAGCTGCACGGCAAGGAGATGTCGTACAACAACTACGTCGACACCGACGCCGCCCGCCGCGCCGCGTACGACCACGCCGAGCCGGCCGTCGCGATCATCAAGCACGCCAACCCGTGCGGCATCGCGATCGGCGCCGACGTCGTCGAGGCGCACCGCAAGGCGCACGAGTGCGACCCGGTCTCCGCGTACGGCGGCGTGATCGCGGTCAACCGCCCGGTCACCGTCGAGCTGGCCGAGCAGATCGCCCCGATCTTCACCGAGGTTGTCGTGGCCCCCGGCTACGAGGAGGGCGCTGTCGAGGTGCTGGCCCGCAAGAAGAACCTGCGGGTGCTGCTCGCCCCGGAGCCCCCGGCCAACCGCCAGGAGATCCGTCCGATCTCCGGCGGCGTGCTGCTCCAGGACGCCGACCGGGTGCACGCCGAGGGCGACGACCCGGCGAACTGGACGCTGGCCAGCGGCGAGGCGCTCTCCGAGGCCGAGCTGGCCGAACTGGCCTTCGCCTGGCGGGCCTGCCGGGCCGTCAAGTCCAACGCGATCCTGCTGGCCAAGGACGGCGCCTCGGTCGGCGTCGGCATGGGCCAGGTCAACCGGGTCGACTCCTGCAAGCTCGCGGTCGAGCGGGCCGGCGAGCGGGCCGCGGGCTCGTACGCGGCCTCGGACGCCTTCTTCCCGTTCCCGGACGGCCCGGAGATCCTGATCGCCGCGGGCGTGAAGGCGATCGTGCAGCCGGGCGGTTCGATCCGTGACGAGCAGGTCGTCGAGGCGGCCGCCAAGGCGGGCGTGACGATGTACTTCACCGGCGCCCGGCACTTCTTCCACTGAGTGCACGAAGCGGCCCGGCCCCTCCGAGGAGGGGCCGGGCCGCTTCGCGTTGTCCTGCCGTCCGGTCAGTAGCGCGGACGGTTGAACCAGTTGACGCCGTCCCGGACGCACATGGCGGTGATCCAGATGATGCTGATCGCCAGCCACAGGAAGGCCATCACCAGGCCCACGGCGGTGCCGGCCGAGATGGCGCCCAGCAGGATGAGCAGGCCGACCAGGCCCCCGAGCGAGCCGTACACGATGGTGGTGACCCGGACGGTGTTGCCGCCCTTGCCGAACTTCGCGCCGAGCGTGATGGACAGCGCGGCGAAGAGCGCGAACAGGACGGCGACGACGATGATGACGCCGGCGGCGGCGTCGCCCATCGCGGTGAACGGGTTGTCGTCCGTCGTGTGCTTGATGGTGTTGGTGGCGTCCTTGGCGGCCGCACCGATGATCAGGTAGATGATCGCGAGGATCGTCTGCACGCCGCCCACGATGAACAGCAGCACCCGGGCGGTCATCACCAGGCCCGGCATGGACTGCGGAACGGCCGGCGCGTAGCCGTAACCCGGCGCGGCCGGCGGGTAGCCGTACCCCGGTGAGGGCGGCGGCGGGGCCTGCTGCGGGTAGCCGTAGCCCGGCGCGGGCGGCTGGCCGTACGGGTTGTTCGGGTCGGGCGGGTAAGTCATGGATGCCTCCGGGCAGTTACGGGACACGGGGACGGGACGGCGGAGGACCCGGTTGCGGCCGGCGAGTCGGGTCGACGACGGAACGGGACGGTATCGGAGCGCAGTGACAGCCCGGCGGCGGTGACGGGCGCGGGCCGGCTCAGCAGTCCGGTGAGGAACGGACGAGCACGCGCCGGGACGGGCGCGGCACGGCGAGGACGGCGCCGTGGCGGTCGGGCTGCTCGGTCTGCTGTGGTCGGATCACTGGCTCTTTCCCCCGGGTACGCCCCCGCCGTGGGATCCGTCGGCCCGTCACCGGGCCGGGTCGCGGCAGGGGATGCCCGCATATCGTCGTCCGGACGGCAGTACCGTGTCCAGCCGGTTCCGCGGGCCGGGCCGAGACTGTGGCGCAACCGCAATGTGGTGCGGACCTTCCGTACCCGTTCGGTCGCCAGGGCGGCCCCGGTACGGAGGGCGGCCGCGATCCGGGAGAATGGGGTCATGACTGCCCAGATTCTCGATGGCAAGGCCACCGCCGCCGCGATCAAGTCCGAACTCGCCGCCCGCGTGGCGGCCCTCAAGGCGAAGGGCGTCACGCCCGGCCTCGGCACCGTCCTGGTCGGCGACGACCCGGGCAGCCGCTGGTACGTCAACGGGAAGCACAAGGACTGCGCCGAGGTCGGCATCGCCTCGATCCAGCGCGAGCTTCCCGCGACCGCCACCCAGGAGGACGTCGAGAACGTCGTCCGCGAGCTCAACGCCGACCCGGCCTGCACCGGCTACATCGTGCAGCTGCCGCTGCCCAGGGGCCTGGACCAGAACCCCGTCCTGGAGCTGATGGACCCGGACAAGGACGCCGACGGGCTGCACCCGACCTCGCTGGGCCGGCTCGCCCTGGGCATCGAGGGCCCGCTGCCGTGCACCCCGCTGGGCATCGTCGAGCTGCTGCGCCGCCACGACGTCGAGATCGACGGCGCCGAGGTGGTCGTGGTCGGCCGCGGCATCACCGTCGGCCGCTCGATCGGCCTGCTGCTGACCCGCCGCAGCGAGAACGCCACCGTGACCCTGTGCCACACCGGCACCCGCGACCTCGGCGCGCACCTGCGCAAGGCCGACATCATCGTGGCCGCCGCGGGCGTGCCGCACCTGGTCAAGCCGGAGGACGTCAAGCCGGGCGCGGCGGTGCTGGACGTGGGCGTCAGCCGCAGCGAGGGCAGGATCGTCGGCGACGTGCACCCGGGCGTGGCCGAGGTGGCAGGCTGGATCTCCCCGAACCCCGGCGGCGTGGGCCCGATGACCCGCGCGATGCTGCTCAACAACATCGTCGAGGCGGCCGAGCGCCGCGTCGGCGTCTGACCCCAGAGGGACGGCGAGCATGACTGAACCGCGACCGGCGCGGTCCCGGCGCAGGCCGGTCAAGACGACCGGCACCCTGCCGCCCGAGGGCGCGGCCCCCGCCCTCGGGCGCGACCACGCCCTGCCGGTCCGGCAGTGGCCGATAACGCTGGTCCTGTCGGTGGTCGGGGCCGGCCTCGCGGTCACCTGGTTCGCCGACTTCAAGGACGGCTTCAAGTACGGGCTGCTGATCCTCGGCATCGGGGTGCTGCTCGGCGCCGTGCTGCGGCTGGTGCTGCCCGAGGTCGGGATGCTGGCGGTCCGCAGCCGCTTCACCGACGTGCTGGTGCTGGCCTTCCTGGGGGCCTCGATCGTGCTGCTGACCCTGGTGGCGCAGCCGAACCCGTGGCTGGAAATCCCGTTGCTCGACAACATCGGCCAGCTGATCGGCCGGCCCAAGCACTGAGCCCGCCCTGCGCGCGGCCGCGGCCCCCGTCCGCCCGTCCGGACGGGGGCCGCGGTGCGTCCCGTCCGGTCTGTTCTGTGACGCATCAGCCACGCCCGCACACGCGGCGTACGCTTCCCTTTGCGATAACCTGACGCCGGTCTCTCGATGTCGAGAGATCATCCTGGCTCCAGTGCCGGTGTGCCTGGGGCACCTGGCGATTTGCTGGAGAAGGTAGAAATGACCCGCACCCCCGTCAACGTCACCATCACCGGAGCCGCCGGCCAGATCGGCTACGCGCTGCTCTTCCGCATCGCCTCGGGCCACCTGCTCGGTGCCGACGTGCCGGTGAACCTGCGCCTCCTGGAGATCCCGCAGGGCCTCAAGGCCGCCGAGGGCACCGCGATGGAGCTCGTCGACTGCGCCTTCCCGCTGCTGCGGGACATCAAGATCACCGACAACCCGAACGAGGCCTTCGACGGCGCCAACGTCGCGCTGCTGGTCGGCGCCCGTCCGCGCACCGCCGGCATGGAGCGCGGCGACCTGCTGCAGGCCAACGGCGGCATCTTCGGCCCGCAGGGCAAGGCCATCAACGACCACGCCGCGGACGACATCAAGGTCCTGGTCGTCGGCAACCCGGCCAACACCAACGCCCTGATCGCCCAGCGCAACGCCCCCGACGTCCCGGCCGAGCGCTTCACCGCGATGACCCGCCTGGACCACAACCGCGCCGTCGGCCAGCTGTCGGCCAAGACCGGCGCCCTGGTCTCGGACATCAAGCGCGTCACCATCTGGGGCAACCACTCCGCGACCCAGTACCCGGACATCTTCCAGGCCGAGGTCGCCGGCAAGCCGGCCTTCGAGGCCGTCGGCAGCGACCAGGCCTGGCTGGAGAACGACTTCATCCCGACCGTCGCCAAGCGCGGCGCCGCCATCATCGACGCCCGCGGCGCCTCCTCGGCCGCCTCGGCCGCCAACGCCGCCATCGACCACGTGTACACCTGGGTCAACGGCACCGCCGAGGGCGACTGGACCTCCATGGGCGTCGTCTCCGACGGCTCCTACGGCGTCCCGCAGGGCCTGATCTCCTCCTTCCCGGTCACCACCAAGGACGGCAGGTTCGAGATCGTCCAGGGCCTGGAGATCTCCGACTTCTCGCGCGCCCGCATCGACGCCTCGGTCAAGGAGCTGGCCGAGGAACGCGACGCGGTCCAGGAGCTGGGCCTCATCTGAGCCCCGCCCGCACGGTCCGTCCCGGCGGCCCGCCCCCTTCCGCGACCGGGAGGCGGCGGGCCGCCGCCGTGTCCGGGGCTTCGACCGCACCGGCCACCTACACTGGCCCGCTGTGAACGAAACCCTCGGGGACGCCGCGCTCGTCCTCGTCTTCATCCTGCTGGGCGGGCTGTTCAACGTCGCCGAGATCTCGCTGATCTCGCTGCGCGAGGGCCAGATCCGGGCGCTGGAGGGGCACGGCACCCGGCGCTCGGCCCGTGCCGCCCACCTGGCCGCCGACCCGAACCGCTTCCTGGCCGCCGTCCAGGTCGGTGTGACCTGCATGGGCTTCCTGTCCGCCGCGTTCGGCGCCGACACTCTGTCGGGCAAGGTCGCCCCGCTGTTCGTCCGGGCCGGGCTGTCCGAGGGCGTGGCCGACGCGGTCGCCCTGGTCGGCCTCACCCTGGTGATCAGCTACGTCTCGCTGGTGCTCGGCGAGCTCACCCCCAAGCGGATCGGCCTCCAGCGCGCCGAGTCCATCGCGGTGGTCGCCGCGCCCGTGGTGGACGTGATGTCCGTGGCGCTGCGTCCGGTGATCTGGCTGCTCGGCCACTCCACCAACCTGATGGTCCGCCTGCTCGGCGGCGACCCGGCGGCCGGACGCGGCTCGATGAGCTCCGAGGAGCTCCGCGGCCTGGTCGCGGCCAACACCGAACTGGGCAGCGACGAAAGGGCGTTGATCGCGGACGTGTTCGCCGCAGGGGAGCGCCAGCTGCGCGAGGTGATGGTCCCGCGCACCGAGGTGACCTTCCTGGACGCCGAGCGCCCGCTGAACGCCGTACGGCACCAGGCCGAGACCTCGCCGCACTCGCGGTACCCGGTGGTCGAGGGCAGCGCCGACGCCGTGGTCGGCTTCGTCCACGTCCGGGACCTCTACGGCGCCCGCGGCGAGCAGGCCGTCAAGGTCCGCGACCTCGCCCGTCCCGTCAAGCTGCTCCCCGGCACCAAGCGGGTGCTGGAGGCGATGGGCGAGATGCGCCGGGAGGGCCACCACCTGGCCATCGTGGTCGACGAGTACGGCGGCACCGCCGGGATCGTCACCCTGGAGGACCTGGTCGAGGAGGTGGTCGGCGAGATCCGGGACGAGTACGACCGGCCGGAGACCGCCACCACCCGCCGGCTGGCCGGCGGCGGCATCGAACTGGACGGCCTGCTCAACCTCGGCGACTTCGAGGAGGAGACCGGCGTCACCCTGCCCGAGGGCCCGTACGAGACGGTGGCCGGCTGCCTGGTCGCCTCGCTGGGCCGGCTGCCCCGGGACGGCGACCAGGCCCGCGTCCCGCTGCACGGCGGCGGGGCGGTGCTGCTGACGGTGGCCAAGGTGGAGGGCAGGCGGATCGCCCGGGTGAGGGTGAGTGCCGTCACACCCGCCGAGCCTGCGGGGGCGGAGGTTTCCTGAGCGCCCGGTGGAACTGGAAGAATGGCCCGCATGGTCAACGCAGCGGTCACTGGTCCGGTCAAGGACCGTCCCCGGGTGCTCTCCGGCATCCAGCCCACCTCCGGCTCGTTCCACCTCGGCAACTACCTGGGCGCGGTGCGCCAGTGGGTCGACCTGCAGAAGGAGAACGACGCCTTCTACATGGTGGTCGACCTGCACGCGATCACCGTTCCGCAGGACCCGGTGACCCTGCGCCAGAACACCCGGATCTCCGCCGCCCAGCTGCTCGGCGCCGGCCTGGACCCGGAGCACTGCACCCTGTTCGTCCAGTCGCACGTGCCCGAGCACGCGCAGCTGGCCTGGGTGATGAACTGCCTCACCGGCTTCGGCGAGGCGTCCCGGATGACCCAGTTCAAGGACAAGTCCTCCCGGTACGGCGCCGACAGCACCACCGTCGGCCTGTTCACCTACCCGATCCTGCAGATCGCGGACATCCTGCTCTACCAGGCCGACGCCGTCCCGGTCGGCGAGGACCAGCGCCAGCACGTGGAGATCACCCGCGACATCGCGGAGCGCTTCAACTCGCGCTACGCCCCGACGTTCACGATCCCGAAGCCGTACATCCTCAAGGAGACGGCGAAGATCCAGGACCTCCAGGACCCGGGCGTCAAGATGAGCAAGTCGGCGTCCTCGCCCAAGGGCCTGGTCAGTCTGCTGGACGACCCGAAGGCCAGCGCCAAGAAGTTCAAGAGCGCCGTGACCGACACCGGCACCGTCGTCTCCTACGACGAGGAGCAGAAGCCGGGCGTCTCCAACCTGCTGCGCATCCACTCCGCGCTCAGCGGCCAGTCCGTCGAGCAGCTGGTCGCGCACTTCGAGGGCAAGATGTACGGCGCCCTCAAGACCGAGCTGGCCGAGCTGTTCACCGAGTGGGTGACCCCCTTCCAGGAGCGCACCCGCAGCTTCCTGGACGACCCGGCCGAGCTGGACCGGGTGCTCGCGATCGGCGCCGAGAAGGCCCGCGCGGTCGCCTCCGAGACGCTGGCGACGGTCTACGACCGGATCGGCTTCCTCCCGGCCGCCAAGCGGTGACTCCCCTCACACGCCTGCCCGGTGGTGACGACCTCCCGGAGGTCGTCACCATCGGCGTGTCCGTCAGCGTGCCCGACCCGTACGGGACGCTGATCCAGGACGCCCGGGCCGGGCACGGCGACCCGCAGGCCCGTTCGATACCGACGCACGTCACCCTGCTGCCGCCGACCGAGGTGCCCGCCGAGGCGCTGCCGAAGATCGAGGAGCACCTCGCGGCGGTGGCGGCCGCGCACCGGCCGTTCCGGATGCTGCTGCGCGGCGGCGGCACCTTCCGCCCGGTCTCCCCGGTGGTGTTCGTCCGGGTCGAGGAGGGCGCGCAGGAGTGCCGGCTGCTGGAGGCGGACGTCCGCTCCGGCCCGCTGGCCCGTGAGCTGGCCTTCCCGTACCACCCGCACGTGACGGTCGCGCACGGCCTGCCGGACGACGTCCTGGACCAGGCGTACGAGCAGGCGCGCGGCTTCCGGGCGTCCTTCACCGTCCCGGGCTTCTCCCTCTCCCGCTTCGACGCGGACGAGGTCTGGCGGCCCTGGCGGAGCTACGCCTTCTCCTGAGAGCCGGCCCCCGCCGCCCGGCCCCGGCACCGCTGAGCGCGGTGGTGCCCGACGGGGCCCTTCCCCCGTCGTCCTCCGACGCGCCACCGGCCGGCCGGCGGCACGCGTGACCTGCTCCCCCCGCCCTCCGCACGGCGTGCCTCCCCCTCCCTCGGCCCTCCCTCCCTCGGCCTTCGACTCCCTCGGCCTCCGACTCCCCTCCTCCGGCGAGCAGGGACGCGGAGCCGGACGCCGCGAGGCGCCCGGCGCGGTTCTCGCCGGGCGCCTCGCGGGTGCCTCAGTGCCTCGGTGGCGTGTTCACCGGTGGCGGGTGACTACTCCTTGCGGAGCATCGCGTCGACCACCCGGGCGGAGGCCTTGCCGTCGTCCAGATCGCAGTACGCCTCGCGGAACGCGGCCGCCTTGTCGGCGTACTCGGCCGCGACCTCGTCCACCCGGCCGAGCGCGGCGACCAGTTCCTCCGAGGTGGCCAGCAGCGGACCGGGCGCCTCGGCCTCGAAGTTCAGGCTGAAGCCGCGCAGGTTGTCCCGGTAGTGCTCCAGGTCGTGGGTGAAGAAGAGCATCGGCTTGCCGGTGGAGGCGAAGTCGAACACGCTCGCCGAGTAGTCGGTGACCAGCACGTCCGCGATCAGCAGCAGCTCCGCCATGTCGGGGTAGCTGCCCACGTCCCAGATGTAACCGTTGCCGGCGCCCGGGATCTGACCGCACATCACGGTGTGCCGGCGCACCAGCAGCACCTGGTCCTCGCCGAGCGCGGCCTTGGCCGCCTCCAGGTCGATCCGCAGGTCGATCTGGTAGCCGCCGTTCGGCCGCCGCCGGTCCTCGCGCCAGGTCGGCGCGTACAGCACGACCTTCTTGCCCTCGGGCAGGCCGAGCCGCTCCCGGACCTGCTCGGCGGTCTTCTCCCGGTCGGCCGCGAACAGCAGGTCGTTCCGGGGCGAGCCGCTCTCCAGGATCTCGCCCTTGAAGTCGAAGGCGCGCCTGAGGACCGGGGCCGACCAGGTGTTCCCGGCCACCAGCAGGCTCCAGTTCGGGACCTCGCGGGCCAGGCTCTTGAGGTAGTTGGAGTCGGTGAACCAGACCTTCTCGAAGTCGAGGCCGATCTGCTTCAGCGGGGTGCCGAGCCAGGTCTGCACGACCACCTGGCCGGGCCGGCGGACGAAGAAGTCGGGCAGGTGGGTGCTGGTCACGATGTACTTCGCGGTCGCCAGCGCCTCGAACCACTCCGGGCTCCAGAGCCGGACCGAGGTCGCCGACTGCGGCAGGTCGGCCTGCAGGTCGTCGTTGCCCCACAGGTGCTCCAGCGGCAGGCCGCGGCGGACCAGCTCCTCGTGGATGGCCCTCGGCGAGTCGGCGTACACGCTGCCGTGCCCGGCGTTGTACAGCACCGTGTCGCGCACCGGCAGGCGCCGGGCGGCCGGGTAGTGCTCGGTGCGCAGCAGCCGCTGGCGGTAGCCGGCCCGCTCCTCGGGCAGCAGCGCCGAGTGCGACTCCAGCGACAGCCCGTCGTGGTAGCGGCGCTCCAGCACTATCCGCTTGCCGCGGGACTCCACCTCCAGGGGCAGCGCACCGAAGCAGGCCGGGTCGATCAGCGCCGACGCGTTCGGCAGCTCGGCCGCCGACACGCCGACCGGGCGGAAGGAGACGGCCCAGGTGCCGGTGGCGAGCGGCACCCGGCCGGCGAAGGAGGCGGTCGGCACGGCGGGCAGCGCGGTGCGGAACCGGCCGTCCGAGATCTCCACCGGGTAGACGTGCTCCTCCTCGCGCCAGTGGTGCCGGACCACCAGCTCCCAGCGGTGGGCACCGGGCAGCGGGAACGAGCCGGCCAGCAGGAAGCCGTCGGCGCCGCGCGCGGACACCTCGTCCACCAGCGGCTGCAGCAACTGGTCGCAGAACTGCAGGTGGCCGCCCGGGGAGGGCTTGGAGTAGAGGGCCCGCCGCGGCTCGGCCGAGGACCGCGGCTCCAGCGGCAGGTGCAGCGGCTCGGGGGCGTTGCGGTCGTCCCAGGCCAGCCGGACGACGCTGCCGTCGGCCAGCAGCAGCGCGCTGTCCCAGCGGTCACGGCTGCGCTCGGCGGCCAGCGGGTCCAGCTCGGCCCAGGCCTCGCGGACGGCGGTCAGCTCGGCCACCGGGAAGGAGGCCGTGAACGGCTGGAGCGTGCCGACCGGAGCACCCAGCTCCAGCGGGAAGGACAGCTCGCGGTCCGACTCGACGTGGGTGAGCCGCAGGCGGGCCCCGGCGAAGTTCGCCCCGGAGCGGGCGGCGCCGGAGACCTCCACCCGGCCGTCCTGCGCGGCCAGGCCGGTCACCCGCGCCTTGACCGTCTCCACGTGCAGGTAGAGGAAGTTGTCCCGGACCCACGGCACGATCCGCACGTCCGGCTCGACCCAGTGCGTCGGGACGTACTGCGCGGTGTCGCTCCAACCGGCCGAGATGCGGCCCTTGTAGACCCCGCCCTTGCCGGCGCCGGCCACCAGGACGCGCCAGTGGCCGTCCTTCCACTGGCCGCGGTGCTTGAGCTTCTTCGGGTCCAGGGCGACGGTGAAGCCGGACCAGTCGCAGCTGTACAGGTCGTGGTTGCAGCTCGCGGTCGCCTCGGGGCTGTACTGGGTCTTCATCGGCACGGCGACGACCCGGCGGCCCTTGGCCTCGCGCAGCACCAGGGTGCGGACCATGTCGTGCTTGGCCGCCGCGCCCAGCTGCTCCGGGTACGCGTGCCCGGTGAGCTGGAGCTTCCCGCCGACCCAGGCGCTCTCGTACAGCCGGCTGCGCATGACCAGCGAGTTGTCCAGCTTGAGCACGCCGGCCGGCACGCTCTTGCGCCCGCCGCGCAGGAACGGGTAGTCCGCGTACGGGCGCAGCAGACCGCGGGCCTGCACGCCGCCGCCGCTCTCGCCCTCGTACTTGATCTGCTCGACCAGCTCGTCCACCCGGCCCGCCAGGGTCAGGTGGTACTTCAGCCGCAGCGGGGCGCGCAGCTTGCGGACCTGCTCGGGGCCGATCGCCCGGAGCAGCCGGCTGACGTGCTGGACGTAGGCGTCCCGGTACTCCTTGTCGCCGTCGACGACGGACCAGAAGAACATCGGGATCTCCTCGACGAGGGTGTTCTCGTCGTAGGAGCGCAGGTACTGGGCGAAGCGCGGCTCGGTCTGCTTCTTCAGCCAGCCGCGGACCAGCTCGACGGAGGTGACCCGGTCGATCAGGCCCTTGGGGTTGGTGCGCATCTGCGTGATCGACATCTCGCCGACCTCGCGCTCGCGCCAGTGGTAGATCGGCTCGGAGAGCACGTCGACGCTCTTGGCCAGGTAGTGGTGCGGCACGCTGACCGGCGCGTCCTCGTACAGGATGCCCTCGGGGTACAGCAGGCCGGCCGCGTCGAAGAACGACCGCCGGTACACCTTGTTCCACGCGGTGCGGTCGGTGACCAGCGCCGGGATCTCGGTGATGTGGGTCTTGAGCTTGGTCGTCTTGAACGGCTTCACGTGGCCGCCGGACTGGTAGTAGCCCACCGCGCGGAACCGCAGCACGTTGCCGGTGCAGAAGTCCGAGCCGGTCTCGTCCAGCGTGTTGATCATCAACTCGTACGCGCTCGGCGGCATCGAGTCGTCGCTGTCCACGAAGCACAGGAACTCGGAGTCCGGGTCGATGTGCCGGATGCCGGTGTTGCGGGCCGCGCCGAGGCCCTTGTTCACCTGGCGGACCAGCCGGAACCGCGAGTCCTTGGCCGCGTACGCCTCGGCGAGGGCCGCGCTGTCGTCCTTCGAACCGTCGTCGACCATGACGCACTCGAAGTCCGTGAAGGTCTGGGCGGCGATCGAGTCGAGGCATTCGACGAGGTAACGCTCGACGTTGTAGATGGGGACGACGATGGAGAGGCGGGGAGCCATCGGCTACGCAGGCCTTTCTCGGGAGGAGCGTGGCAGCCCGGTGAGGGCCTGGCCGCACATCGGAATCGGTGCGTACGTGCGCCCCGATCCTACCTCCGGGCTCCGGGCCCCCTTCGGGCCACTACGCTTGGGCCCCGTGCCCCGCTTCAGCGTCATCGTCCCCGTGTACCAGGTCCAGGACTACCTCGCCGAGTGCCTCGAGTCGGTCCTCGGCCAGGGCGGCCCCGACTTCGAGCTGATCGCGGTGGACGACCGCTCCCCGGACGGCTGCGGCGCCCTACTGGACGAGGCGGCCGCCGCCGACCCCCGGATACGGGTGCTGCACCTTCCGGAGAACGTCGGCCTCGGCCGGGCCCGCAACGCCGGCCTGGAGGTCGCCACCGGCGACTACGTGCTCTTCCTCGACAGCGACGACACCCTCACCCCCGGCCTGCTGAAGGCCGTCGACGACCGGCTCGCCGCCACCGGTGACCCGGACGTCCTGGTCTACGACTACGCCCGCACCTACGCCGACGGCCGGATCACCCGGGCCGCCTCGGCCCACGTCTTCGGCGCCGCCTCCCCGGACGTCTTCGACCTCGCCGCCCGCCCCGACCTGCTCGACCTGCTCCAGGTCGTCTGGAACAAGGCCTACCGCCGCGCCTTCGTCGCCGAGCAGCGGCTGGTCTTCCCGGCCGGCTACTACGAGGACACCCCCTGGACGTACCCGGCGCTGCTCGCCGCCGCCAGCATCACCCTGCTCGACCAGGTCGGCGTGCACTACCGCCAGCGCCAGGAGGGCGGCAACATCCTGGCCACCGCCAGCCGCAAGCACTTCGACGTGTTCGCCCAGTACGACCTGGTCTTCGCCTTCCTCGACCGCCGCCCCGACCTGGACCGCTGGCGCCCGGTCGTCTACGGGAAGATGCTGCACCACCTGAACACCGTGGTCGCCAAGCCCGGCCGCGTCCCACCCGGCGACCGCCGCGAGTACTTCCGCCGCGCCGCCGCGCACTGCGCCCGGCTGCGCCCGGCCGGCTACCGGCCCCCGGCCGGCGTGGAGGGCGTGCGCACCGAACTGCTCAGCCACGGCCGCTACGGCGCCTACCAGGCCGTCCGGGCCCTCGCCCGGGCCCGCCGACTGGTCAAGCGCTAGGCCCGGCCCCCCGCGGCGGAGACGGCCCGGAGGCCGTGCCTGACGGCCGTTCGGGGGACGGACCGGTATAACCGGTCGGGTGGACTTCCTGACCCGCCTTCCGGTCGTCGGCCCGCTGGTGGCCCGGGTGCTGCGCAGCCGCCCGTACCGGGTGTACGAGTACTTCACCGCCGCCCGCGGCAACCGGCTGGCCGGCGCCGTCACCTTCTTCGGCTTCCTGGCGCTCTTCCCGCTGCTGACGGTGGGCCTGGCGGTCGCCGTGGCGACGCTCAGCGGCAGCCAGGTGAACGACCTGCAGAAGCGCATCTCCGACCAGCTGCCGGGCATCTCGGACGCGCTCGACCTGCCGTCGCTGGTCGCCAACGCGGGCACGGTCGGGCTGGTCGGCGGGGCGCTGCTGCTGATCTCCGGCCTCGGCTGGGTGGACACCATGCGCACCTCGATCCGGGACCTCTGGCAGCTGCCCGAGGAGGAGGCCAACCCGGTGCTGCGCAAGGCCTGGGACGTCGCGGTGCTCGCCGGCCTCGGCCTGGTGTCGCTGTTCTCTATGGCCGCCTCCGCCGCGGGGACGACGCTCGCCGGGCGGATCGCCGGCGAGATCGGCCTCGGCAGCGGCTACCTGCTCACCGGGGTGGGCGTGCTGATCGCCATAGGGTGCGACACCCTGCTCTTCGCCTACCTGCTGGCGCCCTTCCCCGGGATCACCGGCCAGCGACGCCGGGACCTGCTGGTCGGTGCGCTGATCGGCGCGGTCGGCTTCGAGCTGCTGAAGCTGCTGCTCGCCTCCTACCTCGGCTCGGTGGCCGGGCGGAGCCTGTACGGGGCCTTCGCCACGCCGGTGGCCCTGCTGCTGTGGATCAACTTCGTCTGCCGGCTGTTGATGTACTGCGTGGCCTGGACGGCGACGGCCGACCCGGAGGCCGCCCGGGAGCGGACCAGGGCGCACGGCCGGGCGCTGCTGGCGGCGGCCGACGCGTCGGCGGCGGCGGAGGCGTCGGAAGCGGCGGAGACGGCGAAGGCGGCCCGGCCCCGCGGATGAGGCCGGGCCGCCGCGGCTCAGGCCCCGCCGCGGCCCGCTCGGCGCCGCAGGACCACGACGGCCCCCGCCGTGACCACGGCCACGGCGGCCGCGACGCCCAGGGCGGCCGGCATCGCCCAGCCGCGCCCGCCGTCCCCGGCCGGAGCCGCCGCGGTGGGCCGGTCCGCGGTGGGGGAGGGGTGCGGCGGCGGGGCCGGGGTGCCGGCGGCGCCGTCGGCCGGGTCGGTGGGCTGGGCACCGCCGGCCGGTCGCTCGTCGACCAGCCTGCCGACCGGCTTGACCTTGGCGGCGGCGGCGAAGCCCCAGTCCAGCAGCTCGGCCGTCTCGTCGTAGACCTTCTGGTAGCTGGCCGGGTGCATGACGGTCACCAGGAGCGTGCGTCCGTCGCGCTCGGCGGCGCCGACGAAGGTCGAACCGGCGTTGGTGGTGGTGCCGTTCTTGACCCCGATCAGGCCGGGGTACTTGCCCAGCAGCCGGTCGGTGTTGGCGATCCCGAAGCTGCCCCGCCGGCCGGTGTTCTTGTCCACGGCGCCGGGGAACATCGCGTCCCGGGTCGCGCAGTACGCCCGGAAGTCCGCGTTGCGCAGCCCGGCCCGGGCGAACAGGGACAGGTCGTACGCCGAGGAGACCTGGCCGTCCATGTCGTAGCCGTCCGGGGAGATCACCTTGGTGTCCTTCGCCTGGAGCGCGTCGGCGCGGGCCTGCATCTCGGCGACGGTCCGCTGGATGCCGCCGTTCATGTGCGACAGGACGTGCACGGCGTCGTTGCCGGAGCTCAGGAACACGCCGCGCCACAGGTCCTCGACCCGGTACTCCAGGTCCTCCTTGATGCCGACCAGGCTGCTGCCGGGTCCGATGTTCTGGATCTCCTCGTCCGCCACCTTGTGCACCGCGTTGCGGTCGAACTTGGGCAGCACGGTGTCGGCGAAGAGGATCTTCAGGGTGCTGGCCGGCGGCAGCTTGAGGTGCGGGTTGTAGGCCGCGAGCACCTCCCCCGACGAGGCGTCGGAGACTATCCAGGACTGGCCGGTGAGGTCCGTCGGCAGTGCCGGGGCGCCCGGCAGCGGATTGACCTGGACCCCGGGGAGCCCCAGCCGCTCGCCGCCGACCGCGGTCGACGGCGGCGGCGCCTGCGGGGTCGCGACCGCCGCCGGGGCGGCGAGCAGGACCGGGAGGGCCGCGGTGGCCGCGGCGCACAGCCGAGTGATCGTGTGACGGGGAGTTGGCACCAGCTGACCGTACCCACTACGGGCGCCGGCCGCTCGCCACTCCGGGCGGGTCGTCCCCGGGAGGGGCCCGCCGTACGCCGATCGGCGGCCGCGCATACTGGGGAGGCACACCGCCTTCACACCCCCGCCGAGGACCACCCCATGAAGCTCAGCCGCCGTACCTCCTGGTTCCTGACCGCCTTCGGCGTCTGGTCGGTCATCATCTGGACCACCTTCGTCAAGAACCTCTGGAAGGACTCCGGGGGCCAGGCCTTCGTGAACGGCGACCACTCCCGGCCCACCGCCTTCTTCTGGGTGCACCTGCTGCTCGCCGTCACCTCCTTCGCCCTCGGCATCGCCGTCGGCACCATCGGCGTGCGCGGCCTCCGCGCCACCCGCCGCACCCCGGCCACCGACTGAGAGCCCCGCCGCCGCGGCGGGCCCCCTGGCGGGGCCCGGCAGCACGAAGGCCCCGCCCGGGTGACCGGGGCGGGGCCTTCGTGCTGTCAGGCGGGGGTCAGAAGCGGCGGGTGACCAGCGCCCGCTTGACTTCCTGGATCGCCTTGGTGACCTCGATGCCGCGCGGGCAGGCCTCGGAGCAGTTGAAGGTGGTGCGGCAACGCCACACGCCCTCACGGTCGTTGAGGATCTCCAGGCGCTGCTCGGCGCCCTCGTCGCGCGAGTCGAAGATGAAGCGGTGCGCGTTGACGATGGCGGCCGGGCCGAAGTACTGGCCGTCGTTCCAGAACACCGGGCAGGACGACGTGCACGCGGCGCACAGGATGCACTTGGTGGTGTCGTCGAAGCGCTCGCGGTCCTCGGCGGACTGCAGGCGCTCGCGGGTCGGCTCGTTCCCCTTGGTGATGAGGAACGGCATGACGTCCTTGTACGCCTGGAAGAACGGGTCCATGTCCACGACCAGGTCCTTGAGGACCGTCAGGCCCTTGATGGCCTCGATCGTGATCGGCTTCTCCGGGTTGACGTCCTTGATCAGGGTCTTGCACGCCAGCCGGTTGCGGCCGTTGATCCGCATGGCGTCGGAGCCGCAGATGCCGTGCGCGCAGGAACGGCGGTAGGTGAGGGTGCCGTCCTGCTCCCACTTGATCTTGTTGAGCGCGTCCAGGACGCGCTCCTTCGGGTCCATCGTCAGCTGGTAGTCGACCCACACCGGCTCCGGGTGCTCCTCCGGGTTGAACCGGCGGATCCGGAAGGTGACGGTGATCAGCTGGACGCCACCGGCCTCGGCCGCGTCCAGAGCGGCCGAGTGCTTCTCCACGGTCGGAGTGCTCATCAGTACTTACGCTCCATCGGCTGGTAGCGGGTCGTGACGACCGGCTTGTAGTCGAGGCGGATGGAGGTGGTGCCGTCGGCGGCGACCTCCTGGTACGCCATGGTGTGCTGCATGAACTTCACGTCGTCACGGGTCGGGAAGTCCTCGCGGTAGTGACCGCCGCGGGACTCCTCGCGGGCGAGCGCGGAGACGGCCAGCACCTCGGCCAGGTCGAGCAGGTTGCCCAGCTCGATGGCCTCCAGGAGGTCCGTGTTGTAGCGGTAGCCCTTGTCCTGGATCGAGACGTTCTTGAAGCGCTCCTTGAGGGCGGCGATGTCCTCGACCGCCTGCTTCAGGGTGGCGCCGGTGCGGTACACCATCGCGTTGGCGTCCATGGTCTCCTGCAGCTCCTTGCGGATCTGCCCCACGGACTCGGTGCCGGTGGACTCGCGCAGCTTCTCGACCATGTCCTGGACGAGCGCCTCCGGGTTCTCCGGCAGCGGCACGAAGTCGTTCGCGTTGGCGTAGTCGGCGGCGGCGATGCCCGCGCGACGGCCGAACACGTTGATGTCCAGCAGCGAGTTGGTGCCCAGGCGGTTGGCGCCGTGGACGGACACGCAGGCGACCTCGCCGGCCGCGTACAGGCCCGGGACGACCTCCGTGTTGTTGCGCAGGACCTCACCCTCGACGTTGGTCGGGATGCCGCCCATGGCGTAGTGCGCGGTGGGCTGGATCGGGATCGGGTCCGTGTAGGGCTCGATGCCGAGGTAGGTGCGCGCGAACTCGGTGATGTCCGGGAGCTTGGCGTCCAGCTGCTCCGGCGGCAGGTGGGTCAGGTCCAGGTAGACGTGGTCGCCGTCCGGACCGCAGCCGCGGCCCTCGCGGATCTCGGTGTAGATCGCGCGGGAGCAGACGTCACGGGACGCGAGGTCCTTCATGACCGGGGCGTAGCGCTCCATGAAGCGCTCGCCGTCCTTGTTGCGCAGGATGCCGCCCTCGCCGCGGGCGCCCTCGGTGAGCAGGATGCCCATGCGCCAGATGCCCGTCGGGTGGAACTGGAAGAACTCCATGTCCTCCAGCGGCAGGCCGCGGCGGTAGGCCACCGCCTGGCCGTCACCGGTGAGGGTGTGGGCGTTCGAGGAGACCTTGAACATCTTGCCGGTGCCGCCGGAGGCGAACACGACCGACTTGGCCTGGAAGACGTGGATCTCGCCGGTGGCCAGCTCGTAGGCGACGACGCCGGCCGTCTTGCCCTCGTTGAGCAGCAGGTCGAGGACGTAGTACTCGTTGAAGAACTCGACGCCGTGCTTGACGCAGTTCTGGAACAGCGTCTGGAGGATCATGTGGCCGGTGCGGTCGGCCGCGTAGCACGAGCGGCGGACCGGGGCCTCGCCGTGGTTGCGGGAGTGACCGCCGAAGCGGCGCTGGTCGATCCGGCCCTGCTCGGTGCGGGAGAAGGGCAGACCCATCTTCTCCAGGTCGAGGACGGCGTCGATGGCCTCCTTGCACATGATCTCGGCGGCGTCCTGGTCGACCAGGTAGTCACCACCCTTGACCGTGTCGAAGGTGTGCCACTCCCAGTTGTCCTCCTCGACGTTGGCGAGGGCGGCGCACATGCCGCCCTGGGCCGCGCCGGTGTGGGACCGGGTGGGGTAGAGCTTGGTCAGGACGGCGGTGCGGCTGCGCTGCGTGGCCTCGATGGCCGCGCGCATGCCGGCGCCGCCGGCGCCGACGATGACGGTGTCGTACTGGTGAATCTGCATGGGGGGTTAACTCGCCTCTGGCCTCTGCCGATGGTCGATGGTGCTCGCGGCTCAGATGTTGGGGTCGAAGGTGAAGATCACCAGGGTGCCGAGCAGCACGGTGAAGACCGTGGCGGTACCCATGAGCCCCTTGAGCCAGAGCCGGGTCGAGTCCTTCTCGGCGTAGTCGTTGATGACCTGACGCATGCCGTTGGCGCCGTGCAGCATGGCGAGCCAGAGCATCAGGAGGTCCCAGCCCTGCCAGAACGGCGAGGCCCAGCGGCCGGCCACGAAGGCGAAGCCGATCTTGGAGACGCCTCCGTCGAGGACCAGCATGATCAGCAGGTGGCCGAGGATCAGCACGACCAGGACGACACCGGACAGGCGCATGAAGAGCCAGGCCAGCATCTCGAAGTTGGTGCGGGTGCGGCGCGGCGTCCGCGCGGTCCGCTTGCGCGGCGGCTCGATGACGAAGGCGTCGGCCGGGTTGCCGGTGCCGAGGCCCTTGCCGGTGTGCGCGTGCTTGGACGGGACGACGACGGCGTCCGAGATTTCCGTGGACATGTCTCAGCTCACTTCCCGAACCAGGAGATCAGCGTGTGCTGCAGGATCCCGTAGAACGAGCCGGCCATCAGGACGACCCAGACTCCGACCACGGTCCAGAGCATCTGCTTCTGGTACTTCGGGCCCTTGGACCAGAAGTCCACGGCCACGACGCGCAGGCCGTTGAGGGCGTGGAACAGGATGGCGGCCACCAGGCCGTACTCCATCAGGTTCACGAGGGGAGTCTTGTACGTCTGGATGACGGTGTCGTAGGACTCCGGCGACACTCGCACCAGGGCGGTGTCCAGGACGTGGGCGAACAGGAAGAAGAAGATGAGGACGCCGGTGACTCGATGAGCCACCCAGCTCCACATGCCTTCCCGGCCGCGGTACAGCGTTCCAGCCGGCACGGAAAAACCCTCCGGAAGCGATTGGGGGCTCGGCCGGCTTCGGTGTCGGTCAGCCCGGCCGGGTCGGTCCACCGGCCGCGAGCATCCTATCGACGCGTTCTCGGTAACCGCCTCCGGGGCCCCCAGGTGTGATCAATCAGGCACTTCTGGCCTAGCCGCGCGGGAACCGGACGCCGTTCGGTGGCTCTGGGTGACCGTACGGCTGCGCTGCGGTGGCGAACTCCCGTCCGCCGACACCCCGCCGAGGCGCCCGTGCCGCTCCGCCCCGCCCGTCCGCGCGCCGTCCTGGTCGGTCTGCTGCTGTTCGCCGCGGGCTGCACCACGGTCGGCGGCCCCGGGGACCGCGCGGGCGGCCGGCCGGGAGCTGTCCGCGGCCGAGCTGCGGGCCGCCGCGGTGGTCGGCACCGACCTCGGGCCGGGGTACACGGTGACGCTGATCGCCCCCGGTCGCGGCGGCGCCGGGGCGGCCGCCGGCTTGGAGACCGCGGACGTCGCCGCCTGCCAGCCGCTGCTGGACGCGGTCGGCCCGGCCGTTCCGACGGGCGCGGAACCTGGCCAGGCGGGCGCGCCGGGAGCGGGGACGGCGGCCTCGCCCTCGCCGGGATCCGGTCACCCGTACGCGGAGACCGAGCTGAGCGTGGCCTGGTCCGCCGATCCGAAGGCCGAGGTGCACGGCGGGCTGCTCGGCTACCCGGCCGGCGGGGCGGCCGCACTGCAGGCGGAACTGGAGCAGCTGTTCGGCCGCTGCGCCGCCTTCACCTCCGCCGTCCCGGCGCCGCCGGCCGAGCGGGCGGGGGAGAGGGTGCCGGTCCGTACCAGGCACCGGCTGAACAGGGAGGACACGCCCACGCCCGAGGGAGCCGGCTCGGCGATCGGATTCACCCTCACGAATGAATCGGGTACGGCGGTGCCGGCCCGGCGGGCCGTGCTCGTCCGGGTCGGGCCGGCGCTCGCGGTGTTCACCACCCTCGGGGTCGCCGCCGAACCGGCCGGCCCGCCGGACGAGCGGGTCGTCCGGCGGCAGGTGGCCAAGCTGCGCGCCGCGCAGGCGGGCCCGGAGTAGCCGGGGCTCAGCGGGCCCCGGCCTCCGAGTGGGTGGCGACCAGGTGCTCCAGCCGGGTCAGGGCGATCCGGCGGAGTTCGTCCGCCGCGATCAGCCGCTCCTCGTCCGGGTCGTTGGCCAGCCGGGTGCGGATCGAGGAGAGCACGGTGTCGAGCATCTCCTCCGGTTCGACGCCGTCCAGGCAGACCACGAACACGTGGCCGAACCGGGCCTCGTACGCGGCGTGCGCGGCGCGCAGCGCGGTATGCGCCGCCTGGCTGCCGGGCGCCCGCATGCCGAGCAGCGGCTGCGGCATCCAGCTCTCGTCCGCCAGCGCCTCGGTCAGGTCGGCCGGGCGCAGGTCGTAGGAGGCCTCACTGGCGGCGGCCAGCAGGGACTCTATGTCGGGGTACGGCCGGTGCGCGGTGAGCCGCAGTGCCCAGCGGTGGCTGCCGCAGCACGCGAGCAGGGCCTCCTCGGCGGCGCCGGCGTCGGCCTCGTTGAAGCGGTGCAGGCCGAGGAGGGTCGGCTCGGCGCTGACGTCGGGCCGCTGTGGCGGGATGTCGCTGGCCAGCGGGTCCTCCTCGTGAGGGCGGGAAGGTGCCGGTGGAGTGGGTGGTGCGGCGGGTGGAGTGCGGGGCCTGCGGGGGCGCGCGGCGTCGGCAGGCTGCGTCTCAAAGGTAGTTGAGCCGTCATCAGTTGGGGAGGGCGCGCGCGGAATTCACTCGGACGAGCTATCAAGTTGTGACGTTGACACTTTCCGGTCATCGCCCTCCCCTTCCGCCTCCGCCGGTCGGCGGCCGCGGGGTCAGGAGCAGCGGGTGCCCTCGGCGGGCATCGTGCCCTCGGTCAGGTAGGCCTCCAGTGCCCGGTCCACGCAGGTGTTGCCCTTGCCGAAGGCACCGTGGCCCTCGCCCACCCGGGTCAGCAGGGTGGCCTTGGCGAAGCCCTTGGCCAGGGACTCGGCCGCGGCGTACGGGGTGGCCGGGTCGTTGGTGGTGCCGATCACCAGGATCGGCGCGGCCCCCTCGGCCCGGACGGTGTGCGGCTTCTCGGGGGACCGGTACGGCCAGCCCTGGCAGGCCGCGTCGGTGAAGTCCTCGGTGCTGACGCCCCTGGTCAGCAGCGGGGCCTTCTCCTGGAGCTCCTGCACGGCCGCCCGGGCGCGTTCGGGCGAGGGCGCCGGGGCGGAGCCGTCGGCGCAGCCGATCGCGGTGTGGGCCGACTCCATCGGGGAGTAGTGGCCGTTCTCGTCGCGCTCCAGGTAGCTGTCGGAGAAGGCGAGCAGGATGTCGCCGCGCTTCATGGTCATCGCCATCCCGAGGCCCACCCGCAGGTACTTCCAGTCCTGGTTCTGGTCGCCGTAGAGCGCGGCGGTGACGCCGTTCCAGGCGAGGTCGCGGCCGACCTTGCGGCCGTCCTTGGTGGGCAGCGGGTGGTCGATCAGGCCGTCCAGGAAGTCGGCGGCCCGCTTGGCCGCCTGGTCCTTGTCCTTGCCGAGCGGGCACTCGTCGGCGTGGTTCTCGACGCAGTCGGCGGCGAAGTGCTCGAAGGAGGTCTCGAAGCCGATCCGCTGCCGGACGACGGAGTCCAGGTCGTCGGCGGCCGGGTCGACGGCGCCGTCCAGGACCAGCCGGCCGGTGTTCTGCGGGAACTCCTCGGCGTACAGCGAGCCCAGGTACGTGCCGTACGAGACGCCCAGGTAGTGGAGCTTCGCGTCCCCCACGGCCGCGCGCAGCACGTCCAGGTCGCGGGCGGTGTTGCGGGTGCCGACGAAGGGCAGCAGCTTGCCGGACCTGACCTGGCAGGCGGCGATGTACTCGGCGTTCTGCTTCTCCTCGGCGGCCCGGCGGGCGTCCGGGTCGAGCGGGGCGTCCACCTGGTTCTGGGCGTCGCGCTGCTTGTCGTCCAGGCAGCGCACGGGCGAGCTGTCACCGGTGCCGCGCGGGTCGAAGCCGATCGCGTCGAAGCGGTCGTGCAGGGCGCCGGCGAAGTCCTTGGCGCCGTACTCGACCATCTCGACGCCGGAGGCGCCGGGGCCGCCGGGGTTGACCATCAGCGAGCCGATGCGCTGGTCCTGCTTGCCGGCCGGGTACTTGATCAGCGCGAGGTCGATCGCGTCGGCGCCGGGGGCGGTGTAGTCGAGCGGGACGTGCAACTTGCCGCACCTCATCCCGGCGAGGTCGACCCCGGCCTCCGCGGCCTTGGGGTCGGCCGGGCACGCGGTCCAGTCGATCTTCTGGCCGTAGAAGGGCTTCAGCGCCGGGTCGGCCTCGCCGCGCGGCCCGGAGCTCGCCTCTGCCGGCCGGCCGCTGCCGGCAGCCGCGCCGGCAGTGGCAGCCGCGCCGGCGGTGCTGCCGGCGGCCCGGTCCTGGGCCGGCTTGGCGGAGTCGTCGCAGGCGGAGGCGAGCAGCAGGGTGCCTGCCGCCAGCGCGGTCAGCAGGACGCGTGGCCGGGCGGCCCGGAAGGTCTTCATCGCACGTGTGTACCACCCCGGGACGACGTGTTCGATCTTGACCCCCGCCGGGCCGCCGGGCCACCGGGTTGCCTGGTGCCCGGCTGCCGGTGCGTCCCGGTCAGCCGCGGTGGACCTTGTGGTTGGCGGCCTGCGCCCGGGGGCGGACCACCAGCAGGTCGACGTTCACGTGCGAGGGCCGGGTGACCGTCCACGCCACGGTGTCCGCGATGTCCTCGGAGGTCAGCGGTTCGGCCACGCCCGCGTACACGGCGGCGGCCTTCTCCTCGTCGCCGCGGAAGCGGGTGACGGCGAAGCCCTCGGACTTCACCATCCCGGGGGCGATCTCGATCACCCGGATCGGCTCCCCGCACAGCTCCAGCCGCAGCGTGGCCGCGATGGTGTGCGCGGCGTGCTTGGCGGCGACGTACCCGCCGCCGCCCTCGTACGCGGCCAGCGCGGCGGTCGAGGAGAGCACCAGCACCGTGCCGTCGCCGGTGGCGCGCAGGGCGGGCAGCAGCGCCTGGGTCATGTGCAGCACGCCCAGCACGTTCACCTCGTACATCGCCCGCCAGTCGGCCGGGTCGCCGTGCTCGACGCTCTCGGCGCCGAGCGCCCCGCCGGCGTTGTTCACCAGGACGTCCACCCGGCCGACCCCGGCCGCGAAGGCGTCCACGGCGGCCCGGTCGGTGACGTCCAGCGTGACCGCCCGCGCCGCGCCGCCGCGGTCGCCGATCTCCTTGGCGAGCGCCTCGATCCGCTCCGTCCGGCGGGCGGTCAGCACCACCTCGAAGCCCTCGGCGGCCAGCCGGCGGGCGGTCGCCGCGCCGATTCCGCTGCTGGCACCGGTGACCACGGCCACCTTCTGCTCGGTCATTGCCACTCCCTGGGGGCTCATCGGTCGTTCACCCGATCATCTCAACCGCGTCTGCGCCTCCGCCGCCCGGTCACGCTCTAGATTTCGAGGACCGACCAGTGCCCCGCCGATCCCGTGGAGGGACCATGGCGTCCGAGCCGCGTTCCGCCGAACCAGCCCGCTCTCCGGCTCCAGCCCGCCGGTCGGAATCGGGCTTCCCGATCGAACCGCTGTACGGCCCGGAGGCGCTGGCCGACTGGGACCCGGACACCCGGCTGGGGCGCCCGGGGGAGTACCCGTACACCCGGGGCGTGTACCCGACGATGTACACCGGCCGGCCGTGGACGATGCGCCAGTACGCGGGCTTCGGCACCGCCGCCGAGTCCAACGCCCGCTACCGGCAGCTGATCGCGGGCGGCGGCACCGGCCTCTCGGTCGCCTTCGACCTGCCGACCCAGATGGGCTACGACTCGGACGCTCCGCTCGCCGCCGGCGAGGTCGGCAAGGTGGGCGTGGCGGTGGACAGCGTCGAGGACATGGCGGTGCTCCTCGACGGCATCCCGCTGGACGCCGTGTCCACCTCGATGACCATCAACGCGCCCGCCGCCCTGCTCCTGCTGCTCTACCAGCTGGTCGGCGAGGCCCAGGGGGTGGCGCCGTCCGCGCTCACCGGCACCGTGCAGAACGACGTGCTGAAGGAGTACATCGCCCGCGGCACCTACATCTTCCCGCCGCAGCCCTCACTGCGGCTGGTCGCGGACGTGTTCCGCTACTGCCGGGCCGAGATCCCGCGCTGGAACACCATCTCCATCTCCGGCTACCACATGGCCGAGGCCGGGGCCGACCCGGCGCAGGAGATCGCCTTCACCCTGGCCAACGGCATCGCCTACGTGCGCACCGCGCTCGCCGCCGGGATGGCCGTGGACGACTTCGCCCCCCGGCTCTCCTTCTTCTTCGTGGCCCGCACCACGCTGCTGGAGGAGGTGGCCAAGTTCCGCGCCGCCCGTCGGATCTGGGCCCGGATCATGCGCGAGGAGTTCGGCGCGCAGGATCCGCGCTCGCAGATGCTGCGCTTCCACACCCAGACCGCGGGGGTGCAGCTCACCGCCCAGCAGCCGGAGGTGAACCTGGTCCGGGTCTCGGTGCAGGCGCTCGCGGCGGTGCTCGGCGGCACCCAGTCCCTGCACACCAACAGCTTCGACGAGGCGATCGCCCTGCCCACCGAGAAGGCCGCCAGGCTGGCCCTGCGCACCCAGCAGGTGCTCGCCCACGAGACCGACGTCACCGCCACCGTCGACCCCTTCGCCGGCTCCTACGCGGTCGAGTCGCTGACCGACCGGGTGGAGGCCGCCGCGCTGGCCCTGATGGCCCGGGTCGAGGAGCGGGGCGGGGCGGTGGCGGCCATCGAGCAGGGCTTCCAGAAGGACGAGATCGAGCGCACCGCCTACCGCCTCCAGCAGGAGACCGACTCCGGCGAGCGGACGGTGGTCGGCGTCAACCGCTTCCGGCTGGACGAGGAGGAGCCGTACCAGCCGCTGCGGGTGGACCCGGCGATCGAGCGGCAGCAGGCCGAGCGGCTGGCACGGCTGCGGGCGGACCGCTCCGCGACCGCCGTGACCCGGGCGCTGGACGCGCTGCGCCGCACGGCGGAGGGACCGGAGAACGTGCTGTACCCGATGAAGGAGGCGCTGGCCGCCCGGGCCACCGTCGGCGAGGTCTGCGACGCGCTGCGCGGGGTGTGGGGGACGTACGCACCGGTGGAGCGGTTCTGAACGGACGTCTGAACGGGCGTCAACCACCGGGTGAACCGTCAACCCGACGGTGGGCGTGACCACCGGCCGGGGTG
This sequence comes from Kitasatospora sp. NPDC001539, assembly GCF_040298565.1. Lineage (NCBI taxonomy): Bacteria > Bacillati > Actinomycetota > Actinomycetes > Kitasatosporales > Streptomycetaceae > Kitasatospora > Kitasatospora sp. NPDC001539. The sequence continues at coordinate 103,981 of NZ_JBEPAK010000002.1, forward strand.
ATCGTTGCACAGGGCAAGCAACCCGGAGAAGGCGGCTGAAACGAGATGTCATACCCACCTGTCCGACCGGTATGCACCCATCCGGGGACTAATTTTCCGGAAGCCGGGCCAAATCCCCCCAACGGGCCTACGCTTGGGGAGATGAACCGTCCTGATCCCGCCCAGCCGGGCGCCACCCTCGCCGCTGCACGCCCCGCCGCCGACCTGCGGGGCCGGGTCAGGGGCCTGGAGCCCGAGCTGGTCGCCTTCCGTCGTGATCTGCACCGGCACCCGGAGCTGGGCCGCCAGGAGTTCCGCACCACCAACCTGCTGCGCGACCGGCTGACGGCCGCGGGCCTGGAGCCCCGGGTGCTGCCCGGGGGCACCGGCCTGCTGGTGGACATCGTCCCGGCCGGCACGGCCCCGGGCACCGAGTTCCTGGCCTTCCGCGCGGACATCGACGCGCTGCCGATCGACGACGCCAAGACCGACGTCCCCTACCGCTCGACCGTCCCCGGCCGGGCCCACGCCTGCGGGCACGACGTGCACACCGCGGTGGTGCTCGGCACCGGGCTGGTGCTGGCCGAGGCCGCCCGCACCGGCGAGCTGCGCCGCCCGGTCCGGCTGGTGTTCCAGCCCGCCGAGGAGGTCATGCCGGGCGGAGCGCTGGACGTCGTCAAGGCCGGCGGGATGGACGGTGTCGGCCGGATCTTCGCGGTGCACTGCGATCCCAAGGTGGAGGTCGGACGGATCGCCCTGCGCACCGGGGCGATCACCTCGGCCTGCGACCGCCTGGTGCTGCACCTGGACGGGCCCGGCGGGCACACCGCCCGCCCGCACCTGACCACCGACCTGGTGACCGCGATCGCCCGGATGGCCGCCGACCTGCCGGGCGCCCTGGCCCGCCGGATGGACCCGCGCTGGGGCGTCAGCCTGGTCTGGGGCCGGATCGCCTCCGGTTCCGCGCCCAACGTCATCCCGCAGCACGCCGAACTGGAGGGCACCGTCCGCTGCCTGGAGCTGGACGGCTGGCGCGAGGCGCCGGACCTGCTGCACGAGCTGATCGCCAAGCTCGCCGAGACCTACCGGGCCAAGTGGACGCTGGACTACCACCGCGGGGTCCCGCCGGTGGTCAACGAGGCCTTGTCGGTCGCCCGGCTGGACGCGATGATGACCGCCCGCTTCGGGCAGGGCGGCGCCCAGGTGGTGGAGGGCACCGAGCAGAGCCTCGGCGGTGAGGACTTCTCCTGGTACCTGGAGCACGCCCCGGGCGCGCTGGCCCGGCTGGGCGTCCGCGCCCCCGGCGACCCCACCGTCCGCGACCTGCACCAGGGCCGCTTCGACGTGGACGAGCGGGCGATCGGCATCGGCGTGGAACTGTTCGCCGCGCTGGCCCTGGAGGACGAGCCGAACTGACCCCGTCCGCAGGGAGTACGCGGTCGGCGCGCGACCGGGTCGTCGGCGGCCGGGGTTCCGGGGCGGTTCCGTAAACTGGGCCGAACCAGTCTCGGACGCCGCCCGTTCGACGGGAAGGGAGCCTCGGGAGGACCTTCAGACCACGGTTTGATAACAACCCGAATGCTCCGGCACCCCGTAACACAACCGTGTTCTACGCGCGTTACGGTGGCGTCCGACCACGCTAAACGGGTGCGTGTGAGAAGGAGATACTCCCTTGCGCCGTTCAATGAAGCTCGCCGCGGTTGTGCTCTCGGGTTCCCTGGGCATGGCCTCGCTCGCCGCTTGCGGCGCAAAGAGCACTGACACCAACGCCTCCTCCGGCTCCTCCGACGGTCTGAAGGTCGGCATGGCCTACGACATCGGCGGCCGTGGCGACCAGTCCTTCAACGACTCCGCCGCCCGCGGTCTGGACAAGGCCAAGGCCGACCTGGGCGTCTCCGTCACCGAGGCCGAGGCCAAGACCGGTGAGGCCGAGGCCGACAAGGAGACCCGCCTCAAGAACCTGATCGACGGTGGCTACAAGACCATCGTCGCGGTCGGTTTCGTCTACCAGCAGGCGGTCAACAAGGTCGCCAAGGACAACCCGAACGTCAAGTTCGCGATCATCGACTCGAACGACAAGGACCAGCCGGCGAACGTCACCTCGCTGCTCTTCGCCGAGCAGGAGGGTTCGTACCTGGCCGGTGTCGCCGCCGCGAACAAGTCGAAGGCCCACCACATCGGCTTCATCGGCGGTGTGCAGTCCGAGCTGATCAAGAAGTTCGAGGCCGGTTACAAGGCGGGTGCCAAGTCCGTCGACCCGAACATCCAGATCGAGACGACCTACCTCACCACGCCCCCGGACTTCTCCGGCTTCAACTCGCCCGACAAGGGCAAGGAGGCCGCGCAGGGCCAGCTCGACAAGGGCGCGGACATCATCTACTCCGCCGCCGGCTCCTCCGGCAACGGTGCCATCGAGGCCGTCGCCAACGCGGGCAAGCTCGCCATCGGCGTCGACTCCGACCAGGCCAGCCAGCCGGCCCTGGCGAAGTTCAAGAACAGCATCATGACCTCGATGGTCAAGAACGTCGACAACGCGGTCTACGCGTACATCGACTCGGTCAAGAAGGGCTCGCCGTTCACCGGCATCAAGCTCTTCGACCTGAAGGCCGACGGTGTCTCGCTCGCCACCACCGGCGGCAAGATCGACGACATCCAGGACAAGCTGAAGGCCGCCGCCGACGCCATCAAGAGCGGCGCCACCACGATCCCGACCGCGCCGGCCCAGTAAGGTCCGCGCGTCTCGGACGCGACCAGCGCCTGCCGCCTGCCCGGTGGCGCGATGATCGACACAGTTCACGGGAGGGGCCCGGCAGGGTGCGCTCAACGCGTACCCCCGGGCCCCGTCTCGTCCCCCCGTATCCCCCCTTGGCCCTCCGAGCGCAACGACGCGCCTCCAGACCACCAGGAGACCGCCATCACCGCATCCGACCCCGTCCCCCTGCGCAAGGACGGCACCCCCAGCGCGGGGACGGCGACACCGGCCGTCGAACTGCGCGGCATCACCAAGCGCTTCCCCGGTGTCGTGGCCAACCACGACATCAACCTCACCGTCCGCACCGGCACCGTGCACGCCCTGATGGGCGAGAACGGCGCCGGCAAGTCGACGCTGATGAAGATCCTCTACGGCATGCAGAAGCCGGACGAGGGCACCATCGCGATCAACGGCGAGCAGTGCGAGTTCCACACCCCGGGCGACGCCATCGCCCGCGGCATCGGCATGGTGCACCAGCACTTCATGCTGGCCGACAACCTCACGGTGCTGGAGAACGTCGTCCTCGGCGGCGAGAAGCTCCACGGCATCGGCGCCAAGGCGAAGGCGAAGATCAAGGAGATCTCCGACCAGTACGGGCTGGGCGTGCGCCCGGACGCCCTGGTCGAGGACCTCGGCGTCGCCGACCGCCAGCGCGTCGAGATCCTCAAGGTGCTGTACCGCGGCGCCAAGATCCTCATCCTCGACGAGCCCACGGCCGTGCTGGTCCCGCAGGAGGTCGACGCGCTGTTCGACAACCTGCGCGAACTCAAGTCCGAGGGCGTCACCGTCATCTTCATCTCGCACAAGCTGCACGAGGTGCTCGCCGTGGCCGACGCGATCAGCGTCATCCGGCGCGGCACCACGGTCGGCGACGCCGACCCCAAGGCCGTCACCGCCCGGCAGCTCGCCGAGATGATGGTCGGCGCCGAGCTGCCCTCCCCGGAGAGCCGCGAGTCGACCGTCACCACGACCGAGATGCTCAAGGTCGAGAACCTGCGGATCGCCAAGACCGACGCCGAGGGCATCGAGCGCGTCGTCCTGGACGACATCTCGCTGCGCATCCACAAGGGCGAGATCCTCGGCATCGCCGGTGTCGAGGGCAACGGCCAGGCCGAGCTGGTCGAGGCCATCATGGGCATGCTGCCGCTGGACGGCGGCAGCGTCACCCTGGACGGCAAGGACCTCTCCGGCACGCTGACCCGCGCCCGCCGCGAGGCCGGCATCGGCTACATCCCCGAGGACCGCCACAGGCACGGCCTGCTGCTGGAGGCCCCGCTCTGGGAGAACCGCATCCTCGGCCACGTGACCGAGGCGCCCAACTCCAGCGGTGCGCTGCTCAAGCCCACCGCCGCGCGCGAGGACACCTGGCGGATCGTCAAGGAGTACGACGTCCGCACCCCCGGCATCGAGGTCACCGCGGCCTCGCTCTCCGGCGGCAACCAGCAGAAGCTGATCATCGGCCGCGAGATGAGCCACCAGCCCAAGCTGCTGATCGCCGCCCACCCGACCCGCGGTGTGGACGTCGGCGCGCAGGCGCAGATCTGGGAGCACATCCGGTCCGCGCAGCGCGAGGGCCTGGCCGTCCTGCTGATCTCCGCCGACCTGGACGAGCTGATCGGCCTCTCCGACACCATCCGGGTCATCTACCGCGGCCGTCTGGTCGCCGACGCCGACCCGGCCACCGTCACCGCCGAGGACCTCGGCACCGCGATGACCGGTGCCGCCGCCGGCCACATCGAGTCCGACCCGGAGGCCGTCGAGGAGTTCCACGCGACCCTCGCCGAGGGCACCGGGGCCGAGGACGCCGACGCCGAGGGCACCGACGCCGAGGGCACCGACCCGTCCGACACCGCCGACGACCCGCAGGCGGGGGAGTAACCAATGACCAGTCCCAACCCCGCCGCGAAGCCCAGCCTGGCGCAGCGGATCAGCGGTGAGCGGATCGTGCTCGCACTGGCCGCGCCGGTGCTCGCGGTCGTGCTGTCCGTCGCGATCTGCTCCGTCCTGCTGGCGACCTCGGGCAAGAACCCGTTCGACGCGTGGAACGTGATGATCACGTACGCCACCAAGTCGGACGGCCAGGTGCTGATCCTCAATCGGGCCACCACCTACTACCTCGCCGCCGCGGCCGCCGCGTTCGGGTTCCGGATGAACCTGTTCAACATCGGCGTCGAGGGCCAGTACAAGGTCGCGGCGCTGTTCGCGGCGTACATCGGCGCCCAGGTCGACCTGCCGGCGATCATCCAGATCCCGCTGCTGCTGGTCACCGCCATGCTGGCCGGCGGCCTCTACGCGAGCATCGCCGGTCTGCTGAAGGTCTACCGCGGTGTCAGCGAGGTCATCTCGACCATCATGCTGAACGCGATCGCGGTCTCCATCGTCGGTCTGCTGCTCGTCCCCGGCGTCTTCGCGCCGAAGGTGAGCGGCACCAGCAACTCGATCCAGACCGAGCCGGTCTCCGAGTCCAGCCACTTCTTCACCATCCCCACCGCGGGTGGCGACCTCTGGGGCTTCCTCTTCATCGCCGTCCTGGTGGGTGTGCTGTTCCAGTTCACCCTGACCCGCACCCGCTTCGGCTTCGACCTGCGGGCCACCGGCCGCTCGGAGTCCGCCGCGACCGCGTCCGGCGTGAACGTCAAGCGCATGGTCGTCATCTCGATGGTGGTCTCCGGCGCGATCGCCGGTCTGATCGGCCTGCCCGAGCTGCTGCAGAACTCGTACTACTACGGGCAGAGCTTCCAGCCGGGCCTGGGCTTCCTGGGCATCTCGATCGCCCTGCTCGGTCGCAACAGCCCGATCGGCATGGCCTTCGCGGCGCTGCTGTTCGCGTTCCTGGACGCCACCGGCTCCCAGCTGCCGCTGAAGGGCGGGTTCCCGTTCGAGATCGTCGCGGTCATGCAGGGCACCATCGTCATCTGCGTCGTCGTCGCGTACGAGCTCGTGCGCCGCTACGGCCTGAAGCGCCAGCAGCAGAAGGTCGGCGCCCAGCTCGCCGCCCAGCTCGCGGCCACTGAGAAGAAGGAGGTGTCGGCATGAGCACGGCGACTGCCGCTCGTCCGAAGGCGCCGGGCGCGCCCGCGAAGAAGCGCAAGCTGTCCTGGCCGGTCGTCCTGCTCCTGATCGCGGGCGCCCTGGTGCTGTTCGCCGCCGTGGGCATGGTGACCGGCAACCACTCGCTGACCTCCTCCGGGCAGGTCACCGCGGCGCTCGGCTCCGCCGTGCCGATCGGCATGGCCGGTCTGGGCGGTCTCTGGTCCGAGCGGGCCGGTGTGGTCAACATCGGCCTCGAAGGCATGATGGTCGCCGGCACCTTCTGCGGCGCCTGGGCCGGCTACCTGGTCAACCCGTGGGTCGGCCTGCTGGCCGGCATGCTCGGCGGCGCGCTCGGCGGTCTGCTGCACGCGATCATCACGGTGACCTTCGGCGTCGACCACATCGTCTCCGGCGTCGGCATCAACCTGCTGATCCCCGGGATCTGCGCGTACGTCAACCGGATCTACTACAAGGACTACATCTCGGCCGGTGCCGGTGCGAACCAGTCCCCGCCGGCGGATCCGCTGCCGTACATCACCGTTCCGGGGCTGTCCTCGGGCCTGAAGACCATCGAGAACCACCACTGGTTCCTGATCTCGGACATCGCCGGCGTGCTCGGCGGTCTGGTCACCAACCTCTCGGTGGTCGTGGTCCTGGCGGCGGTGCTGATCGTGGGCAGCTACTTCCTGCTCTGGCGGACGGTGTTCGGCCTGCGGCTGCGCTCCTGCGGTGAGAACCCGACGGCGGCCGAGTCGCTCGGCGTCAACGTCTACAAGTACAAGTACCTGGCGGTCATCGCCTCCGGCGCCTTCGCGGGCCTCGGCGGTGCGTACCTCTCGCTGGTCGCCGCGCACTTCTACAAGGACGGCCAGACCTTGGGCCGCGGCTTCATCGGCCTCGCGGCGATGATCTTCGGTAACTGGATGCCCGGCGGTCTCGCCATGGGCGCCGGTCTGTTCGGCTTCACCGACAGCCTCCAGCTGCGCGACCCGGAGTCGGTCCACGTGCTGATCCTGACGGTCTCGATCGCCATGGCGCTGCTCGCCCTGTGGCAGCTGTACCGCCGCAAGTACACCGCGACGGTGATCTCCTTCGTGGTGGCCGGCGGTCTGGGTGCCTGGTACGCGCTGACCGACGAGGTCCAGCGTCCGCTGATCGTCGCCACGCCGTACCTGATCACCCTGGTGGTGCTCTCGCTGGCCTCGCAACGCCTGCGGATGCCCAAGGCGGACGGCCAGATCTACCGCAAGGGCCAGGGCAAGTGACCGCCCCCGCGCCCGACGGGATCGACTGGGAGCGGCTGCGCGAGGCGGCGCGCGAGGCCATGGGCCACGCGTACGCCCCGTACAGCAGGTTCCCGGTCGGCGCTGCCGCGCTGGTCGACGACGGCCGGGTGGTCAGCGGCTGCAACGTGGAGAACGCCTCGTACGGGCTCGGCCTGTGCGCCGAGTGCGGGCTGGTGTCCGCGCTGCACGCCTCGGGCGGCGGCCGGCTGGTCGCCTTCACCTGCGTCGACGGCGCGGGCGAGCTGCTGATGCCGTGCGGGCGCTGCCGGCAGCTGCTGTACGAGCACGGCGGCCCCGATCTGCTGATCGAGCTGGCCTCGGGCGTGAAGCCGATGAGCGAGGTCCTGCCCGACGCGTTCGGGCCGGAGCGGCTCTAGCCTCGATTCTTGTTACGCGCGTAGAGTGTCGCGAGTGGGCCGGAATCCGGTCATCTCGCGGCACTCTTCGCTTTTGACGCTTTTCGCTTTTAGAAACCCCACTGGGAGCACGCATGGACGCCATCTCCGTCATCAGGACCAAGCGCGACCGCGGAGAGCTGAGCGACGCTCAGATCGACTGGGTCATCGACGCCTACACCCGCGGCGAGGTCGCCGACGAGCAGATGTCCGCGCTGGCCATGGCGATCCTGCTGAACGGCATGAAGCCGCGGGAGATCAGCCGCTGGACCGAGGCGATGATCCGCTCGGGCGTCCGGATGGACTTCTCCTCGCTGCCGCTGCCCACCAGCGACAAGCACTCCACCGGCGGCGTCGGCGACAAGATCACGCTCCCGCTCGCCCCGCTGGTCGCCGCCTGCGGTGCGGCCGTCCCGCAGCTGTCCGGCCGCGGCCTCGGCCACACCGGCGGCACCCTGGACAAGCTGGAGTCCATCCCGGGCTGGCGGGCCCTGCTCTCCAACGACGAGATGATGGACGTGCTGCGCGACGCGGGCGCCGTCATCTGCGCGGCCGGCGACGGCCTCGCGCCCGCGGACAAGAAGCTCTACGCGCTGCGCGACGTCACCGGCACCGTCGAGGCGATCCCGCTGATCGCCTCCTCGATCATGTCCAAGAAGATCGCCGAGGGCACCGGCGCACTCGTCCTGGACGTCAAGGTCGGCTCGGGCGCCTTCATGAAGAACCTGGACGACGCCCGCGAGCTCGCCCGCACCATGGTCGGCCTCGGCACCACCGCCGGCGTCAACACCGTCGCCCTGCTGACCGACATGTCCACCCCGCTCGGCCTCACCGCGGGCAACGCGCTGGAGGTCCGGGAGTCCGTCGAGGTGCTCGCGGGCGGTGGCCCGGCGGACGTCGTCGAGCTGACCCTCGCGCTCGCCCGCGAGATGCTCGCCGCGGCCGGCGTGCACGGCAAGGACCCGGCCGACGCCCTGCGGGACGGCTCCGCGATGGACCACTGGCGCCGCATGATCACCGCCCAGGGCGGCGACGTCGACGCACCGCTCCCGGTCGCCCGCGAGCAGCACGTCATCCCGGCCCCCGCCTCCGGCGTCCTCACCGAGCTGGACGCCTACGCCGTCGGTGTCTGCGCCTGGCGCCTGGGCGCCGGTCGCGCCCGCAAGGAGGACCCGGTGCAGGCCGGCGCCGGCGTCGAGATGCACGCCAAGCCGGGCGACACCGTGGTGGCCGGCCAGCCGCTGCTGACCCTCCACACGGACACCCCGGAGCGCTACGACTACGCCATCGAGGCGCTCAAGGACGGCATCCGGGTCTCCCCGGCTGGCACGGAGTTCACCCCGAACCCGATCGTGCTGGACCGCATCGCCTGAGTGCCCCGAGGTCTGCTCGCGTACGCCGGGTCAGGCGTACGTGAGCAGACCGCTGGTGTCGATGGTCCAGGGGCCGACGGCGATCCTGTCGCCGAAGACGAACTTCTCCCGGGACTCGTAGCCCGGTTCGGAATGCACGACGCCGGTGCCGGTGCGGGGATCGACGATCAGGTAGAACGGGATGCCCATGGCCGAGTAGTCGCGGACCTTGTTGCGGTAGTCGTTCTCGGGATTGGAGGCGGACACGACCTCCACCACGAGCACCACCTCGTGCGGGAGAACGGCTCGCTGCTCGCCCTCCAGGGTCGCCTCGGGGAAGACCATCAGATCCGGGTTGCGCAGCTGACCGAGTCCGGCGTCCTGCAGGTCCGCGCCGTGGTAGGCGATGTGACCCGGGTGAGTGGACGGCAGCTGGGCGTTGAGCTGTCGGGCGATGCGCAGGACGGCGAGCTCGTGGCGCTTCACCGGCGACATCATCATGACGATCTGACCGTCGGCGATCTCGATCTTCCCTATCCCCGGCACCCTCGGCAGCTGATCCGCGATCTCGAGCAGCCTGGTGTACACAGCAGGATCGATGCTCATATCCGGAGTGTATCGGCGTCCGTTGTCAAGCGTCCGCGACCGCACGCCTCGTGACGTGCGCCCGGTGGGTGGCGTAGAGCGTCACCGCGGCGGCCAGGGCCATGGCGGCGAGGCCGACGGTGGCGGCGCCGGGCCAGCCGGTGGCGTGGTAGGCGTCCGCGCCGACGGTGCCGCCGAGGCTGTTGCCGAGGTAGTAGGCGATCAGGTAGAGCGCGGAGGCCTGGGCGCGCCCCTCGGTGGCGGTGCGGCCGACGGCGGAGGAGGCGGTGGCGTGGCCGGCGAAGAAGCCGGCGGTGATCAGGACCAGGCCGAGCAGCGCGCAGACCAGGGAGTCCGCGAGGGACAGCAGCAGGCCGGCCGCGGTGACGCCGATCGAGACGTACAGGGCGCCGCGCCGTCCGAGGCGGCCGGAGAGGCGGCCGGCCGCGGCGGAGGTGCCGGTGCCGACCAGGTAGACCGTGAAGATCGAGGCGGCGACCGACTCCGGCAGGTGGAACGGCGCGGAGATCAGCCGGTAGCCCACGGTGTTGTAGACCGCGCCGAACACGGCCATGAACAGCATGCCGAGCGCGTACAGCCGAACCAGCAGCGGATTGCTGAGGTGCCGTCCCACCGTACGGGCGAGCGCACGGGCGTCCACCGGAGCCGGGGCGAAGTGCCGGGCGGCGGGGATCAGCAGCCGGAAGGCGAGCACCGCGAGCAGCGCGAGGGCGGCGGAGGCGGCCAGGCCCCAGCGCCAGCCGAGGGCGGCGGCGGTCCAGCCGGAGAGCAGGCGCCCGCCCATGCCGCCGATGCTGTTGCCGGCCACGTACAGGCCCATCGCGGAGGCCAGGGCGCTGGGGTGGACCTCCTCGGCGAGGTAGGCCATCGCGGTGGCGGGCAGTCCGGCGAGGGCGGCGCCCTGGACGACGCGCAGCGCGACCAGGGTGGTGAGGTCCGGCGCGAGCGGCAGGGCGGCGGCGAGGACCGTGGCGGTGAGGACGGAGGCCGTCATCACCGCGGTGCGGCCGTACCGGTCGGACAGCGCGCTGGCCGGCAGCAGCCCGAGGGCGAGGCCGAGGGTGGCGGCGGAGGCCGTCCAGCTGGCCTGGCCGGGGGTGAGGTCGAGGTCGGCCGAGAGGACCGGCAGCAGGCCCTGGGTCGAGTAGAGCAGGACGAAGGTCGCGATCCCGGCGGCGAACAGCGCGAGGTTGGCGCGGCGGAAGTCGCGCTGGCCGGGGCGGTGGCGGTCGTCCTGGAACGGGGCGGGGGCGGGCGCGGACGCCCTGGTATCGGCGGGCTGCATGCCGTCGACGGTAGGCCCGGCGCCGCTGATGCGTCCAATGCATGAACAGTGGATGATCGATGCAGTGGTGCATGAGTGGAGGTGGCCGGCGGGATGGCGGCGTTCGAGGGGTCTGACGGCACGGAACAGCGGTACCGGGCGGCCGGTTTGGGGCCGGAGGAGCCGGCCGTGCTGCTGGCGCCGCGGCTGGCGCAGTTCGCCGCGGTGGCCCGGCTGGAGCACGTGACGCAGGCGGCGGCGCTGCTCGGGGTGCCGCAGCCGACGCTGTCGCGTGCGGTGGCCCGGCTGGAGGCGGACCTCGGGGTGGACCTGCTGGCCCGGCAGGGCCGGACGGTCCGGCTGACCAGGGCGGGCCGGCTGCTGCTGGCCTCGGTGGAGCGGGCGCTGGCGGAGGTGGAGCGCGGCGCGGAGGCGGCCCGGGCGGAGGCGGACCCGACGGCCGGACGGGTGGCCTTCGGCTTCCTGCACACGATGGGGCCGGACGCCGTCCCGGCGCTGCTGCGGGGCTTCCGGGCGGAGCACCCGCAGGTGCGGTTCCAGCTGGTGCAGGACTACGGGATGGCGATGCTGGAGCGGTTGCGGGCGGGGGAGTTGGACCTGTGCCTGGTGGCGCCGCTGCCGGACGGGCCGGCCTTCACCGCCAGGCCGCTGGACGAGCAGCGGCTGAACCTGGTGGTGCCGGCCGACCACCGGTTGGCCGGCCGGCGGCGGATCCGGCTGGCGGAGGTGGCCGAGGAGCCGTTCGTCGGGCTGGAGCAGGGCTACGGGCTGCGGGTGATCACGGACGGCTTCTGCGCCCAGGCAGGGTTCGTGCCCCGGTTGGCCTTCGAGGGCGAGGAGACCGAGACGCTGCGCGGACTGGTCGCGGCGGGGCTGGGGGTGGCGCTGCTGCCGCCCGCGCTGGTGCCGCGACCGGGGGTGGTGGAGCTGGAGGTGACCGCCCCGCGGACCCGGCGGGCGATCGGGCTGGCCTGGGCGGCCGGCCGGCCGCTGACCCCGCCGGTCGCGGCGTTCCGGGACTTCGTGCTGTCCCGTCGGGGGCGGCTGCTGCACCACGACTGATTGGCGGATCGTATGGACCGGGCGGTGGAATTCCGGGGCGAGTTTGGACCATTCGGTGCTGTGCGCGGTGGTCGGTCTACGCGCGTAGGGGCTATATTTCCGTAATGGAGAAGCAGATCCCCGTCACCACCGCGGGCACGGGCCCGCGCATCCCCACCGCCGACCAGATCCGCCGCGCGCCGAAGGTCCTGCTGCACGACCACCTGGACGGCGGGCTGCGCCCGGAGACCATCGTCGAGCTGGCCGCCGCGACCGGCTACGAAGGCCTCCCCACCACCGACCCCAAGGAACTCGGCGAGTGGTTCCGCGAGGCCGCCGACTCCGGCTCGCTGGTCCGCTACCTGGAGACCTTCGCGCACACCTGTGCCGTGATGCAGACCCGGGACGCCCTGATCAAGGTCGCCGCCGACTGCGCCGAGGACCTGGCCGCGGACGGCGTCGTCTACGCCGAGGTCCGCTACGCCCCCGAGCAGCACCTGGAGGGCGGCCTGAGCCTGGACGAGGTCGTCGAGGCCGTCCAGGAGGGCTTCCGCCAGGGCGAGGCCAACGCCCGCGCGGCCGGACACCGGATCCGCATCGGCACCCTGATCACCGCGATGCGGCACGCCGCCCGCTCGCAGGAGATCGCCGAGCTGGCCAACCGCCACCGGGACCAGGGCGTCGTCGGCTTCGACATCGCGGGCGCGGAGGCCGGCTACCCCCCCACCCGCCACCAGGCCGCCTTCGACTACCTCAAGGGCGAGAACAACCACTTCACCATCCACGCGGGCGAGGCCTTCGGCCTGCCGTCGATCTGGGAGGCCCTGCAGTGCTGCGGCGCCGACCGGCTCGGCCACGGCGTGCGGATCGTCGACGACATCACGGTGAACGAGGACGGCAGCGTCCAGCTCGGCCGGCTGGCCGCGTACGTGCGCGACAAGCGCATCCCGCTGGAGATGTGCCCGACCTCCAACCTCCAGACCGCGGCCGCCACCTCGTACGCCGAGCACCCGATCGGGCTGCTCAGCCGGCTGAAGTTCCGGGTCACCGTGAACACCGACAACCGCCTGATGAGCGGGACCAGCATGAGCCAGGAGTTCGGCCACCTGGTGGAGGCCTTCGGCTACACGCTCGGCGACATGGAGTGGTTCACGGTGAACGCGATGAAGTCCGCGTTCCTGCCCTTCGACGAGCGGCTGGCGATGATCAACGACGTGATCAAGCCGGGCTACGCCGAGCTCAAGGCGGAATGGCTGTTCAGCACGGGTGTCGCCGGCAACTGAGCAGGGCCGTTCAGTGGTCGGGTGAACGCGGCTTCCCGGTGGGGAAGTTGGCGTTCATCCGACTACTCACTCGAGTGAGTGAAGGCCCTTTGGTTCTCACGCGACCCTGTCACTACGGTGTGCCAGTCACTGATGACAGGCCGCTGCGGCGGCCGTCCGGCAGCCGGTCGCGAGTGCGATGTCGGCCACCGACGAGGACCCAAGGGGACGAACCATGAAGCAGGCTCTCAAGGCCGCCGGCACCGCGGCGCTCGGCATCGCGATCGCGGCGGTCGGCGCCGGCACCGCCTCCGCGGCGGCCGGCCAGGCGACCGGCGGCCTCGGGCTGCCCACCGGCGCGGTGACGAACCCCGCGGTGACCGGTGCCGTCACCGACACCGCCGCCAAGCTGCCCGGCGGCGACAAGGTCGCCGGCACCCTCGGCACCCTGGCCCCCACCGCCGGCCAGGCCGCGCCCGCCGAGGCCGCGCCGATCGCCGGGGTCACCCAGCAGCGCGGCGCCGTCCCGAGCGTTCCCGGCCTGGACAAGACCCCCGTCGGCGGGCTCACCAACGCCCTCCCGGGCCTGCCGCTCGGCTGATCCCGGCCGCCGTACGACGACGGGCCGCCCGCCCCCGGAGACCCCGGGAGCGGGCGGCCCGTCGCCGTGCCCGCACGGACGGCGTCACGGCTCCTGGGGGAGCAGCACCCACAGGGCGAGGTAGAGCAGGAACTGCGGGCCGGGGAGCAGGCAGGAGAGCAGGAAGATCAGCCGGACGGTCCACGGGGTCAGGCCGAAACGCTCGGCGATCCCGGCGCAGACGCCGGCGATGACGCGGTTGTGGCGGGGACGGGCGAGGCGGGCACTCATGTCTGCTCCTTGGGCCGGGCCCGGTCCGGCTGGTCCGGCGGGCGTACTTCCATACTCGGCGGCCGGCGCCCCGGAAGCCTCAGCCCACCAGGCGATTCCCCACCCCGGCAGGTCACCGGGGAGGCGTAGCCGGACGTCGGGGTCGGGATCAGGGGAACCCCTGAGGCCGGCGGCCCCGCGCGGCCGGGCAACCCGCCCTCCGGCCGTCGACGGGGTGCGAAAACCCGTTCGCCGAACGGTCCGACCAGGGGGATATGATTCCGCGGTCGCTGATCGGCGGGGGGCGGTCCGGCGGCGTCCTCGAGGCCTCAAGCGACCCCTCGCGCCTGCGATTTCGCACTCTTCTCGGGTCCCGCCCGAATTCCTCCGTGAGGTTCCGTTGCGCAGTCAGTCCCGCAGTCTCCTCGCCGTGGCCGCGGCTTCCGCCCTGGTGTCCGGCCTCGCCCTGGCCTCTGCCCCGGCCGCCCGCGCGACCCCGACGACCGGCCCCACCGCATCGGTTCCCACCGGCCCGGCTACCGCGGCCACCACCACCGCCCCCGCCCCCGGGCCGGCGCCGCACGGCCCGGCCTCGCCCCTCACGGTCACCACGACCGGCTTCCCGACCGCCGTCCCGGCCGGCGGCACCGTCGAGTTCGGCTCGACCCTCAGGAACACCGCCGACCACCAGCTGGACGTCACGACCGACTTCGTCGTCGCGACCTTCGGCGCCGGCGTGCAGGAGAACCAGCTCCACCTGCAGGTCCGGAAGCCGGGCAGCGCCCAGTGGCAGGACGCCACGCTGCGGCCCGGCTCCACCACCGGGGCGCGGTGGGACCTCGACCCCTTCGCCACCGAACTCCACCTGGCGGCCGGAGCCGAAGCCGCCTACGGGCTGCGGCTGACCTTCGCCGCCGACGCCACCCCCGGCCAGGCCTCCGCGGCCCTGACCGCGGTGGTCACGGACCCGACGCTACCCCCCGAGCAGCGCGTCAGCCAGGCGTTCGGCGGTACCCCGGCCTTCACCGTCGTCCCGGTCGGCGGCCCGAGCACCCCGGCCCCGGTCGGGCTCCCGGACGTGAAGGTCGAGGGCATGCCCGCCGCCTTCACCGCCGGCGGCGGGGCGAAGACGTTCACGGTGGTCTACGGCAACCGCACCGGAACGGACCTCCGGGTCGTCCCGGCGATCGTCTTCCAGGGCGAGGTCCCGCTCCGCGCGGCCATGGCCAGGCTCGAGTTCCGGACCCAGGCGGGCGCATGGGTCGCGGGCACGCCCGGCGGCCCCGACGGATCCGAACTCCCCACCACCCAGCTGGAGATGGACCTGCGCAGCGGCTCCAAGGAAGCCGACGTCCTCGTGCTGCCCAGCGGCCAGAGCCGTACGGTCGAGCTGCGGCTCGCCTGGACCGCGGACACCCCGGCGACCGCCGAGTCGATCCTCGCCGGCGGGTACAGCCTGGCCGGCCCGGGCGGGACCGAGCGGGGCGCCTCCAGCCCGAAGGTCGGCTTCCGGATCGAGGCCGCGGCGCCCTCCGCCACCACCCCGCCCGCCGCCTCCCAGGCCCAGGCCACCGGACCGACCACCGCCCCGGCCGCGCAGATCACCACCGCGGCGCCGAGCCCGGAGGCCGGCACCACGCAGCCCGCCCCGGGCTCCGGTGCCCGTGCCCGGCCCGCGGCAGCACCGGCCGCCGCGACGGACACCCGGCTGGCCACCACCGGCGGCACCCCCTCCTCCGCCCCGATGGCGATCACCGGCGCGATGGCGATCGCCCTCGGCCTCGCCACCCTGATCGTGGCCCGCCGCCGCAACGCCACGCGGCGCACCCGGAACTGACCCCGCACGCCGGAAGGCCCTCCCGCCAGCCGCTGATCCAGCGGGTGACGGGAGGGCCTCCGGCCGTCGTACGGTGCGATCAGCCGGCCGGGTGCTGCGACGCCTGCGGCTGGCCGGGCTGGGCGTACGGGTTGCCCGCCACCGGCTGCGCGGGAACGCCCGGCTGGGTCGGCGCGACGGGCGCGGCGCCCTGCGGCGGAACGGGCTGGCCGCCCTGCGGGGCGTTCGGGTGGTACGCCCCGAGCGTTTTTGCTGCGATACCAAGGCAATTGACGGGATGGGAAATGACCGACTACGAGGTGCTGCGGGTCTTTTGCGGGCCCGGTGGCGAGTACGGCAACGAGCTCGGTGTGGTGCGTGACGGCGCCGCCGTGCCGGGGCGGGCGGAGCGGCAGGCGGTGGCGCGTGGGCTCGGGTTCAGCGAGACGGTGTTCGTCGACGACCCGGAGCGCGGGGAGGTGGACATCTACACGCCGAGCGTGCGGCTGCCGTTCGCCGGGCATCCGTGTGTGGGCGTGGCGTGGCTGCTCGGGGTGGACCGGTTGGTCACCGCGGCCGGACCGGTCGGCGTCCGGCGCGAGGACGGGCTGGTGCGGATCGCGGCCCGGCCGGAGTGGGCCCCGGGACGCACCCTGCGGCAGTACGGCTCGGCGGCCGAGGTGGAGGCGCTGCGGGTGCCGCCGCCCGGGGAGTGGGTCTACGCCTGGGCGTGGCAGGACGAGGCGGCCGGGACGGTCCGGGCGCGGGCCTTCCCGGGCCGGGGCGACGGGATCGACGAGGACGAGGCGACGGGCGCGGCGGCCCTGCTGCTGACCGCCCGGCTCGGCCGGCCGCTGGCCGTCACCCAGGGCCGGGGTTCGCTCCTGCTGACCGGGCCGCTGCCGGGTGGGCTGGTCGAGGTCGGTGGTCGGGTGGTGCGGGCGCGGGCTCAGCCCGCCGGCGGCGTGGGCCCGGCGTAGGCGCGCGGGCGGGCCGGGGGCGCGACCGGCACCGCCGGGGTGGCGGCGGCCGGGACGGGCGGCCCGACCAGCACGGGCACCTGCGGCACCTGCGGCACCGGCGGCGCGGGTGGCGCGGGCGGCGCGGATGGCGTCGGCCGGCCGAGCCGGGCGGTCAGCAGCAGGTGGCGCAGGCCGGGGACGAGGGCGAGGTGGGCGGCCATCACGCCGATCACGGCGAGCAGTATGTGGTCCACGTTGAGGACGTGCCCGGGCGTCCAGGAGGAGAGGAACTCCAGGCCGGTCGCCAGCAGGGCGGAGACGCCGGTGGTGCGCAGGAAGGACGGCAGCCAGCGGGCCCGGATCCGGCCGCCGGCCAGCGGGAGCAGGACGCCGAGCGGCGCGAGCAGCAGGAACTCGCCGACCACCTGCCAGGTGGTGGAGGAGCGGAGCGAGGCGAGCGGGGTCAGGTTGGCGTCGTACACCCAGGCCACCGGCAGGGGTCTGAGCACCAGCCAGAGGGCCAGGGTCAGGTGGAGGGCCAGGCCCGCCAGCCCGACCCGCCGGAGGGGACGGTGGACGACCGTCGCCGGCTCCGTCTCGGTCGGTGCGCCGGAACGCTCGTCGCGTGTCCCGGGGCCCGTCCCCAGACTCCCGTCCGCCGGGCGGGGGGCCCCAGTGCCATCTCGCTGCACGGGGGGAAGGACGTGGGCCGGTGGCGCGGCGGTTCCCCGCCCGGCGTGAACATTTCCGGGCACGCTCCTTCGCGCGGCCCTCTCACTTGCAGGGGGAGGCCGTCGGTACCGCGCTGAACACGTTGTCCGGCGGCGGCGAGCCCGGCGGCACCGGGGTGGGTGAGGGGCTCGGGCTCGCGCTCGTCCTGGTGGCCGTGCCGCGGGCCGGGGTGGCGGTGGCCGCCGGGCCGGACGGGGTGGCCAGGGCGGTCGGCACGTGCGGGGTGGTCGGGCAGGCGGTCCGGCTGGCGGGCGCGCCGGCGTCGACCGGCACGGCGGTCGGCCGGATGCCGCAGCCGGAGGCGAGCGCGAGCAGGAGCAGCACGCCGGCGGCGCGGCGCGCGGGGGTACGGGTGGGGGCGGTCACGTGGCGTCCTTGTGCTCGGCGGCGTCGCCGGCGGGGCCTCCCTCGGCCTCGCCCGCGGACGGCGGGGGCGGCGGGGTCAGCGGCAGCGTCAGGGTGAACACCGCGCCGACCTCCCCGTTCGCCGCCGTGATCGTCCCCCCGTGGATCCGGGCGTTGGCCATCGCGATGGACAGCCCCAGGCCGCTGCCCTCCGAGCGGGCCCGCCCCCGGTCGGCCTTGTAGAAGCGGTCGAAGACCAGCGGCAGCACGTCCTCCGGGATGCCGGGGCCGCTGTCGGAGACCTCGACCACGACCGAGTCCTCGGTCTGCCGGACCTTGACCCGCACCGGCGAGCCGCCGTGCTTGAGGGCGTTGCCGATCAGGTTGGCGAAGACCACGTCCAGCCGGCGCGGGTCGACCACGGCCAGGATGCCGCGCGGGGCGTCCAGTTCGACCGCGTCGTACCAGGCCCGGCCGTCGATGCAGGACATGATCAGGTCGGCGATGTCCACCTCGTCGGCGACCAGCTTGGCGGTGCCGGCGTCGAACCTGGTCACCTCCATCAGGTTCTCCACCAGGTCGGACAGCCGGCGGGTCTCGCTCACCACGAGCCGCACGGCCGGCTCGATCATCGGGTCCAGCGACTCGGCCTCGTCCTCCAGGATGTCCGTCACCGCGGTCATCGCGGTCAGCGGGGTGCGCAGCTCGTGCGACATGTCGGCGACGAACCGCCGGCTCTGCGCCTCGCGCGCGCTCAGCTCCTCGACCTGCTCGTGCAGCGACTCCGCGGCGCGGTTGAACGTGCGGGCCAGGTCGGCGAGTTCGTCCGAGCCCTCGACCTCGAGCCGGGTGTCCAGGTGTCCCTGGCCGAGGCGCCGGGCGGCGTCGCCGAGCCGCTTGACCGGCCGCAGCACCGTCGCCGAGGCGGCCTGGGCGAGCAGCGCCGAGCCGATCAGCGCGAGCAGGGTCGCGATGGCCAGCGACCAGCTCAGCGTGTTGAGGTCGGCCCGCTCGTTCTCCAGCGACTTGAACACGTACGCCGTCGGCCCGTTCGGCACCACCTTGGTGCCGCCGATCAGGAACGGGCGGCCCTCCAGGTTCTGCCGCTGCCAGTACAGGTGGTACGGGTACGGGTTGGTCTCGCTGACCTCGCGCGGCTTGGCCACGGTGGACTGCAGCGCCGCCGGCACGTCCGCCAGCGTGTAGTGCGTCGGGTCCGAGGAGGCCGGGCACTCCGGATGGGCCGAGTCGACCACCACCACGTCGTAACTCAGCCCGGAGCTCGCCACGTTGGACGCCAGCGCGGCGAGGTCCGGGCAACTGGCGTTCAGCGGCAGCGCGGAGACGTTGCGGCTGAGCGAGACCCGGAAGTCGTTCAGCGCCGTGTCCTGGGCGCGCTTGAGCACGGCGTCGCGGTTGAGCCAGTACGCGATGCCGGAGGCCGAGACGGCGGCGAGCAGCGCCACCGCCGCGAACACCGCGATCAGCCGCACCCGCAGGGAGCGCAGCTTCCGCCACCGGCCCGCGGAGAACCGCCGGGCAGTCTGCTGATGGTCAGTCACAAGAGCCTGTCGTCGTACGGGAGTTCAGAATGCCGGAGGTGGGCGCTCAGGCTGCCGGCGGGTCCAGCCGGTAGCCGACGCCGCGCACGGTGCGGATCAGCGTCGGCGCGGACGGCACGTCCTCGACCTTCGCCCGCAGCCGCTGCACGCAGGCGTCCACCAGCCGCGAGTCGCCGAGGTAGTCGTGCTCCCAGACCAGCCGCAGCAGCTGCTGGCGGGAGAGCGCCTGGCCGGGCCGCCGGCTGAGCTCCAGCAGCAGCCGCAGTTCGGTCGGGGTGAGCTGGAGGTCCTGCCCGTCCTTGGTGACGGTCATCGCGGCCCGGTCGATCACCACGCTGCCGTACGCGGAGGAGTCCGAGCTCTCCCGCTCGCCGCGGCGCAGCACGGCCCGGATCCGGGCGTCCAGGACGCGCGGCTGCACCGGCTTCACGACGTAGTCGTCCGCGCCGGACTCCAGGCCCACCACCACGTCGATGTCGTCCGAGCGCGCGGTGAGCAGGATGATCGGCAGCTGGTCGGTGCGCCGGATCCGGCGGCACACCTCGAAGCCGTCGATGCCGGGCAGCATGACGTCGAGCACGATCAGGTCGGGCCGCTGCTCCTTGAAGAGCCTCAGACCGTCCTCACCGGAGGCGGCGGTGGCCACGCGGTGGCCCTGGCGGGTGAGGGCGAGTTCGAGGCCGGTCCGGATGGCGTCGTCGTCCTCGATCAGAAGGAGGAATGGCACGGCCCCATTTTGGCCCACCCGGAGCGCCGAATCACCCCCCGGACCGGTCACCGGGCGCACGGGAACCGGAAGCCCGGCCGCCGGCGTCCGGTACGGAGGGAGCCGGACCGGGACGAAAGGCCCACCCCTGTGACACCCCTGTGACAGTCGGCGGACAGCGCCATCACAACCGCCGGGCAGGATTTTCCCTGTCGCCGCAGGACAGCGGGCCGCAAGGGCCGGCTGGAGGGCGGCCACAGGAACCGCTCGTACCGACCCAGGGGGCGCACGATGAACGCCACGCTTCAGACCCGGACCAACCCGGCTCTCCGCACCGCGCGTTCCTCAGCGACCGCCCATCGGACCCGGTACGAGGTCAGGACCGACGAGAACTCCGGTGCCGTGACCGTACGGGGGTGCGCGCACAGCACCGGTGGAAACCCTGTCGCCCGCCGGGTGAGCGGCGGCGGCAGGACGGGGGAGCTGTACGGGATCGGCCGACTGGGGAGTGCGGCCGACCCCGCCACCACCCTCACGCTGCGGGGCATCCTCCCCGTCCGCGTCGAGGGCACGGACACCCCGGGGGGGACCAGGGGGGCCGGGGGGAACAACGGCCTGCGGACGGTCGGTTCGGGGGAACCGGCCGGTCGCGAGGCCGCCGGTGCGACGCTGCTGCGGCTGAACCCCGCACCGGCCCGCACCACCGAGGCGGGACAGGGAGGCGCGCAGGGGGAGCACCCGGCCGTCGCGGAGGACCACATCACGGAGTTCACCGCGTACGTGCGCGAGCGCCGCGCCTCCCTGTACGCCACGGCGTACCACCTCACCGGTGACCGCTACGAGGCCGAGGACCTGCTGCAGAGCGCGCTCTTCAGCACCTACCGGGCCTGGGGCCGGATCACCGACAAGGCCGCGGTCGGCGGGTACCTCCGCCGCACCATGACCAACCTGCACATCTCCGCCTGGCGGCGCCGCAAGGTCAACGAGTACCCGACCGAGGAGCTGCCGGAGACGGCCGGCGACACCGACGCGATGGGCGGCACCGAGCTGCGCGCCGTGCTCTGGCAGGCGCTGGCCAAGCTGCCGGAGAACCAGCGGACCATGCTGGTGCTGCGGTACTACGAGGGCAAGACCGACCCGGAGATCGCCGACGTGCTGGGGATCAGCGTCGGCACGGTCAAGAGCAGCATCTGGCGCGCGCTGCGCCGGCTGCGCGACGACGAGCACCTGAACAAGTCGGGCGACACCGCCCGGGCGTTCGGCGAGCTGGTCGCGTAGCGCCCACGGAGGACTCCCGTCGGGGGACGGGTAGCGGACGGTTGCGGTTCGGGGGGCACCGACTCGGGGGAGCGGGTGCCCGTGGGGAGCCGAGAGCCGTTCGGGAAGGCGACGGACCCGGTGCGGGGGAGACGCACCGGGTCCGTCGTCGTCGCCGGGGGCGTTCGATCCGCCCGGCCCGCTCGGGGGCCGGTCCCGGGGTCAGACGGTGGAGAGCTCGCGCCGCCCGGCCGCCGCGCGGACCCGCCGCTCGGCCTCCGGCCCGGCGCACGGGTACGAGCCCAGCGAGACCTGCCGCCCGACGATGGAGCGCTCGGCCCGCATCAGCCGGTAGCCCCGGCGCAGCAGCACCGGCAGCGACTTGCGGCCCTCGCGGACGTCCCGGCGCAGCCGGCGCCAGGCCGTGGTGAGCGCGCCGTTGCGCAGGCACAGGGCGTCGCCCAGCAGGCCCTCGGCGGCGCACTCCGCGACGATCTCGGCGGCGAAGATCCCCTCCGCGATGAACGCGGCCGCCCCGCCGAGGTCGAGGGCCCGGGTGTCGATCCGCCCGTTGTGCGGGATCGAGTACACGGGCACGTCCGTGCGCCCGTGCTCGTACAGCGCGCGGATCGCGGCGACGGCCTGGTCCCGGTGCCAGGCGAGCGGGGAGTCCCAGTCCACGGCGCCGTCGGGCAGCCGGGGCAGGGTCGGGTCGTCCCCGTCCTTGTAGAAGTCGTCCAGCTGGAGCACCGGCAGTCCGCTGCGCTCGGCGAGCGAGGACTTCCCCGATCCGGAGGGTCCGGAGAGCAGGATCACCCGGGCACGGGCCGGCGGGGCGGGGTTCATGGGGGAGTCGCTCACGGGACACCAGTCTGACGCATGGCGGCCGGTTGCCGAAACCGGTGTGCGTTTGATCGTTCGGGGCACTGGGTCGGCCGGAAGCCGGCCGTGACACCGGCGAAGGCCGCCGGAACGCCGACGGACCCGCGCCAGGGGGGAGAGGCGCGGGTCCGTCCAATGACCGTCCGGGGCCCTGGGGGGGGTGAGGGCACTGAGGACGGCCAGTCTGTGGAGTTGTCGCCGATCGGTGACGGGGGGTCAGATCCCCATCGGGTGCCAGACCGTCTTCGTCTCCAGGAAGGAGAGTAGCCGGTCGGTACCGGGCGCATGCGTCCAGTCCTGGGCGAACGGGTCCAGCTCCGGACGGACCACCCGCTTCAGGGTATCCGCGGCGGCGGCCTCCAGGGCGGCCGCCGCGCCGGGGCCGTCGGAGGCGATGGCCCCGGTGAGGTCCAGCGCGTTGACGTCCTGGTGCGAGGCGAGGGTGGGCGCGATGTCCGCGGTCCTGCCCGAGATGATGTTGACCACGCCGCCCGGGACGTCGGAGGTGGCCAGCACCTCGCCCAGCGACAGCGCGGGCAGCGGGGCGTCCGCGGCGGCCGCGACCACGACCGTGTTGCCGGTGGCGATCGCCGGGGCGATCACCGAGACCAGGCCGAGCAGCGAGTGCCCGTACCCGGCCTGCGGGGCGACGATCCCGACCACGCCGGTCGGCTCCGGGGTGGACAGGTTGAAGTACGGGCCGGCCACCGGGTTGGCGCCGCCCGCGATCTGGGCGACCTTGTCCGTCCAGCCCGCGTACCAGACCCAGCGGTCGATCGCCGCGTCCACCAGGGCGGCGGCCTTCTTGGGGCCGATGCCCTCGGAGACGGCCACCTCGGCGGCGAACTGCTCGCGCCGGCCCTGCAGCATCTCCGCCACCCGGTACAGCACCTGGCCGCGGTTGTAGGCGGTGGTGCCGGCCCAGCCCTTGACCGCCGCGCGGGCGGCCACGACGGCGTCGCGGGCGTCCTTGCGGGTGCCCAGCGGGGCGTTGGCGAGCCACTCGCCCTTCGAGTCAGTCACCTCGTACACCCGCCCGCTCTCGGAGCGCGGGAACTTCCCGCCGACGTACAGCTTGTAGGTCTTGAAGACCTGGATGCGTCCAGGGGCGTCAAGACGCGTCGCGACATCAGACATCGAGGTAGGCCTCCAGACCGTGACGGCCACCCTCGCGGCCGTAGCCCGACTCCTTGTAGCCGCCGAACGGCGAGGTCGGGTCGAACTTGTTGAAGGTGTTGGCCCAGACCACGCCGGCCTTGAGCCTGTTGGCCATCCAGAGGATGCGCGAGCCCTTCTCCGTCCAGATGCCGGCGGAGAGGCCGTACGGCGTGTTGTTGGCCTTGGCGACCGCCTCTTCGGGGGTGCGGAAGGTCAGCACGGACAGCACCGGGCCGAAGATCTCCTCCTGGGCGATCCGGTGGGCCTGGCTGACGCCGGTGAACAGGGTCGGCTTGAACCAGAAGCCGGTGCCCGGGAGTTCGCAGGCCGGGGACCAGCGCTCGGCGCCCTCGGCCTCGCCGGCCTCGGTCAGCGCGGTGATCCGGGCCAGCTGCTCGGCGGAGTTGATGGCGCCGATGTCGGTGTTCTTGTCCAGCGGGTCGCCGACCCGCAGGGTGCCCATCCGGCGCTTCAGGGCGTCCAGCAGCTCGTCCTGGACGGACTCCTGGACCAGCAGGCGCGAGCCCGCGCAGCAGACGTGGCCCTGGTTGAAGAAGATGCCGTTGACGATGCCCTCGACCGCCTGGTCGATCGGCGCGTCGTCGAAGACGATGTTGGCGGCCTTGCCGCCCAGCTCCAGCGACAGCTTCTTGCGGGTGCCGGCCAGCTGCTTGGCGATCGCCCGGCCGACCGGGGTGGAGCCGGTGAAGGCGACCTTGTTGACGTCCGGGTGGGCCGTCAGCGCGGCGCCGGTGCGGCCGTCACCGGTGACGATGTTGACCACGCCCTTCGGCAGGCCGGCCTGGCGGCAGATCTCGGCGAAGCGCAGCGCGGTCAGCGGGGTGGTCTCGGCGGGCTTCAGGACGACCGTGTTGCCGGTCGCCAGGGCGGGCGCGATCTTCCACGCCAGCATCAGCAGCGGGAAGTTCCACGGGATGACCTGGCCGGCCACGCCCAGCGGCTTCGGGTTGGGGCCGTAGCCCGCGTAGTCGAGCTTGTCGGCCCAGCCCGCGTAGTAGAAGAAGTGCGCGGCGACCAGCGGAAGGTCGACGTCGCGGGTCTCGCGGATCGGCTTGCCGTTGTCGATCGACTCCAGCACGGCCAGCTCGCGGCTGCGCTCCTGGATGATCCGGGCGATCCGGAACAGGTACTTGGCGCGCTCGCTGCCGGGCAGCGCCGACCAGTCGGCGAAGGCCGCGCGGGCGGCGGTGACGGCACGGTCCACGTCCTCGTCGGTGCCCTGGGCGAACTCGGCGAGCACCTGCTCGGTGGCCGGGTTGACCGTCTTCAGGGCCTCGCTGCCGGAGGGGTCGACGAACTCGCCGCCGATGAAGTGGCCGTAGGAGGTGGCGATGTCGCCCGCGGCGGCGGGGGACTCGGGGGCCGGGGCGTACTCGAAGAGGCCGGTCGTGCGCACGGGCTCCTCGATGTTCTTCTTCTTGGCCATGGTGATCAGTCCACCGTCACGTAGTCGGGGCCGGAGTAGCGTCCGGTGGTGAGCTTCTGGCGCTGCATCAGCAGGTCGTTCAGCAGGCTGGAGGCGCCGAAGCGGAACCAGTGCGGGGTCAGCCAGTCGTCGCCGAGGGTCTCGTTGACCATCACCAGGTACTTCATGGCGTCCTTGGTGGTCTTGATGCCGCCGGCGGGCTTCACGCCGACCTGGACGCCGGTCTGCGCGCGGAAGTCGCGGACCGCCTCCAGCATCAGCAGGGTGACCGGCGGGGTCGCGTTGACGGCGACCTTGCCGGTGGAGGTCTTGATGAAGTCGGCACCGGCGAGCATCGCCAGCCAGGAGACGCGGCGGACGTTGTCGTACGTCTGCAGCTCGCCGGTCTCGAAGATCACCTTGAGGTGGGCGGAGCTGCCGTCGGCGCGCTTGCACGCCTCCTTGACGGCGACGATCTCGTGGAAGACGTCGAGGTAGCGGCCGGAGAGGAAGGCACCGCGGTCGATCACCATGTCGATCTCGTCGGCGCCCGCGGCCACCGCGTCGGCGGTGTCGGCGAGCTTGACCGGGAGGGCGGCGCGGCCGGCCGGGAAGGCGGTGGCCACCGAGGCGACCTGGATGTCGGTGCCCTTCAGGGCGTCCTTCGCGGTGGCGACCATGTCCGGGTAGACACAGATGGCGGCGACGCGCGGGGTGGTCGGGTCGGTCGGGTCGGGGGTCCTGCCCTTCGCGCACAGGGCGCGAACCTTGCCGACCGTGTCCGCGCCCTCGAGCGTGGTGAGGTCGATCATGGAGATCGCCAGGTCGATGGCGTTGGCCTTCGCCGTGGTCTTGATCGAGCGGGTACCGAGGGTGGCGGCACGCGCCTCCAGGCCGACCTGGTCGACGCCGGGCAGGCCGTGCAGGAAGCGGCGGAGCGAGGCCTCGGACGCCGCAACGTCCGCGAGGCCGCTGCCCGCAACGCCGAGGGCATTGGCTGCAACAGTGGACATAGTCACCAGACCAGCATATCTACGCGCGTAGCCGACCGCTAGGGTGCCAGCCATTCGTGGCCGGACCGAGACCTGTCGGCGAGGGGGCATGGGGCAGAATCGACGCCATGACCGAATCCGACGGCAAGCCCCACCCGGGCTCGGCCGCTCCCGACGGGGAACCCGAGTACGCGGACCGCGTGTACCGCTCCGTCCCCGGCGTCATCTCCGGCGTGTTCCTGCTGGCCATCGCCGCCTGGCTGATCGGCGACGCCGTGGCGACCGGCACCGGGAAGACCCCGTACGTCGCCCTCGCGGCCGTACCGGTGTTCGCCCTCCCGGTGATCGCCTACACGCTGCGGCCGGTGGTGCGGGCCGACGCCGGCCGCCTGCTGGTCCGCAACCCGTGGCGGACGATCAGCGCCCCCTGGGCCTCGGTCGACGCCCTGCGCGCGGGCTACTCCGTCGAGCTCCTCGCCGGCGGCAGGAAGTACCAGGTGTGGGCCGTCCCGGTCTCGCTGCGCCAGCGCAAGCGCGCCAACCGCGTCCGGACCGCCGAGGCCTCCGAGCACGCCTCCCGGATGGGCATGGTCTTCGGTCGCCAGAGCAACCCCGTCGTCCAGGGCTCGCCGGACCCGACCCGCGCCTGGTCCGACCAGGTCACCGACGTCCTCCAGGAGATGGCCGAGCGCAACGCCGGCCGGCCCGCCGCCGCGGGCCCCGTGGTGGTCCGCTGGTGCTGGTGGATCATCGCCCCCACGCTGCTCGGCCTCGTCGCCCTGGTCGCGGTGATCCTGGCCTGACCCGGGGAACGCGTACGGAAGGGCCCGCCGGTGCGTACCGGCGGGCCCTTTCCCGATCGCGGGGGCTCGGACGGGTCAGATGCCCGCGGCCCGGGCCAGGTCCCGCTTGACGGCGTCCAGGAGGTCGGCGGCGCGGCCGCGGGCGGCGGCCAGGTCGGCCGCCGAGTCGACCGGGAGGACGACCTCCAGGTAGCACTTGAGCTTGGGCTCGGTGCCGGAGGGACGGACCACGATGCGGGCCGAGCGGACGGACTCGCCGGACAGGTAGTAGCGCAGGCCGTCGGTCGGCGGCAGCTCCGCGGAGCCGGCCGAGAGGTCGTCGGCGCGGGTGACGGTCAGGCCCGCCAGGACGGTCGGCGGCTGCTCGCGCAGCCGGCGCATGGCGTCGGCGATCAGCGAGAGGTCCTGGACCCGCACGGAGAGCTGGTCGGTGGCGTGCAGGCCGTGCTCCAGCGCCAGGTCGTCCAGCAGGTCGGTCAGGGTGCGGCCGGACTGCTTGAGGGTCGCGGCGAGTTCGGCGACCAGCAGGGCGGCGGTGATGCCGTCCTTGTCCCGGACGCCTTGCGGGTCGACGCAGTAGCCGAGCGCCTCCTCGTAGCCGTAGCGCAGGCCCTCGGCCCGGGAGATCCACTTGAAGCCGGTCAGGGTCTCGGCGTAGCCCAGGCCCGCGGCCTCGGCGATCCGGCCGAGCAGGGTGGCCGAGACGATCGTGGTGGCGAAGGTGCCCTCGACCTTCTTGGCGACCAGGGCCGAGCCGAGCAGGGCGCCGACCTCGTCGCCGCGCAGCATGCGCCACCCGGCGGTGCCGTTGCCGCTGCCGGCCGCGTTGCCGTGCAGGGGGACGGCCACCGCGCAGCGGTCCGCGTCCGGGTCGTTGGCGATCACGATGTCCGGGCCGACCGCGGCGGCGGTGCGGAAGGCGAGGTCCATCGCCCCCGGCTCCTCCGGGTTCGGGAAGGCCACGGTCGGGAAGTCCGGGTCGGGCTCGGCCTGCTCGGCGACCACCGTGGGCGCCGGGAAGCCCGCCCGGCGGAAGGCGGCGAGCAGGGTGTCGCGGCCGACGCCGTGCATCGGGGTGTAGACCACGTCCAGCTCGCGCGGGCTGTGGGCGTCGACGATGGAGACGGCGCGGGTCAGGTAGGCCTCGACGACGTCCTCGCCGAGCACCTCCCAGCCGTCCTCGGCGCGGGGGACGTCGTCCAGCGAGCCGATCGCGTCGATCTCGGCGGCGATCCCGGCGTCGGCCGGCGGGACGATCTGCGAGCCGTCGCCCAGGTAGACCTTGTAGCCGTTGTCCTGCGGCGGGTTGTGGCTGGCGGTGACGGTCACGCCGGCGGCGGCGCCGAGGTGGCGGACGGCGAAGGCGAGCACCGGGGTGGGCAGCGGGCGCGGCAGCAGGGCGGCGCGCAGGCCGGCCGCGACCACCACGGCGGCGGTGTCGCGGGCGAAGTCGTACGACTTGTGCCGGGCGTCGTAGCCGATGACGACCAGGTCGCCCAGGTTCTCCTTCTTGACGTACGCGACCAGGCCGGCCGCGGCCCGGATCACCACGGCGCGGTTCATCCGCATCGGGCCGGCGCCGAGTTCGCCCCGGAGTCCGGCGGTGCCGAACTGCAGGCGGTCGGCGAAGCGCTCGGCGAGCTCGGACCAGGCGAGCGCGCCGTCCTCCTCGGCCTCCGGAGCCTCGGCCCGGGCCAGCAGGGCGGTCAGTTCCTCGCGGGTCTGCGGGTCGGGGTCCTCGGCCAGCCAGGTCCGGGCCCGGGCGAGGAGATCGGTGGTGGGTGCCTGCGTCATGTTGCCAGCTCCATCGGGAAGTGCGTCGGTGTGTCGGCCTGAGGGTTCCGCGCAAGACGGGAAGAGGTGTGCACATGCGGACGGGGCCCGCCGGAGGGCGCGATCGTCGGATCACGCCGGCCGTGGGCC
Organism: Kitasatospora sp. NPDC001539; assembly: GCF_040298565.1. Taxonomy (NCBI): domain Bacteria; kingdom Bacillati; phylum Actinomycetota; class Actinomycetes; order Kitasatosporales; family Streptomycetaceae; genus Kitasatospora; species Kitasatospora sp. NPDC001539. The sequence goes on from NZ_JBEPAK010000002.1 coordinate 132,386, forward strand.
CCGTCACTCATGATTCTGCGCCCGGGAGGCGTCAGATCCGCTCCAGGACCTTCGCCAGCAGCTCGCCCATGCGCTCGGCGGAGGCCTTGCCGGCCTCCAGCACCTCTTCGTGGTTGAGCGGCTCGCCGGTCATGCCGGCGGCCAGGTTGGTGACCAGGGAGATGCCGAGCACCTCGGAGCCGGCCTCGCGGGCGGCGATGGCCTCCAGGGTGGTGGACATGCCGACCAGCTCGCCGCCGATCACCCGGGCCATGTTGACCTCGGCCGGGGTCTCGTAGTGCGGGCCGCGGAACTGGACGTAGACGGCCTCGTCCAGGCTCGGGTCGACCTCGCGGCAGAGCGCGCGCAGGCGCTTGGAGTACAGGTCGGTGAGGTCGACGAAGTTGGCGCCCACGATCGGGGAGTCCCCGGTCAGGTTGATGTGGTCGCTGATCAGGACCGGCTGGCCCGGGGTCCAGCCCTGGCGCAGGCCGCCGCAGCCGTTGGTCAGCACGATGGTGGCGCAGCCGGCCGCGGCGGCGGTGCGCACGCCGTGGACGACGGTGGCCACGCCGTGGCCCTCGTAGTAGTGGTTGCGGCCGAGGAAGATCAGGGCGCGCTTGTCGCCGATCTTCACCGAGCGGATCTTGCCGGCGTGGCCGGCGACGGCGGGGGCGGGGAAGCCCGGGAGCTCGGTGACCGGGAACTCGGCCACGGTCTCGCCCAGGGCGTCGGCGGCCGGCACCCAGCCGGAGCCCATCACCAGGGCGACGTCGTGCCGCTCGGCACCGGTCAGCTCGCGCAGGCGCTCGGCGGCGGCCTGGGCGGCGGCGTAGGGGTCGGCGGAGACGACCGACTGAGGAGAAGCGTTCACGGATCCGAGGATAGACGGGATTTGGCTACGCGCGTAGAAAATCCGCCGCGGCATGCCGGATCGTTACCCGGTTGACCCGAAAACACAGCTCGGTGGCGCTTTCCGGGCCGTCCGGCTTGTCGGTACGTACAGGAATCGGTCCGTACCGGAACCGGCACGGTCCGGGATCCCCGCACGCCGGGATCGGCACGGCCCGGGACGGTCGCCGCTAGGGCCCGTCTTCAAACCCCCGCCTGCGGGCCGACGCCGGGGCACGCGCCTCGCCGCGTTGTCGTCGGTCGCCGATGGCCCCCAGCCTCCGGCCGGGAGGTGCCCCCACCGCATGGACTCCCTCCTCCGCCTTGCGATGCACGCACCCCAACGCCGCCCCGCCCGCTCTTCGGGCGGACGACGGGGGTTTGAAGACGGGCCCTAGCAGGGCCGGCGGCGCAGGTCCAGCACGTAGTCGTCCGGAGCCCCGGCGCTCTCCGCGGCGTCGGCGATCAGACCGAGGTAGCGGGCCGCCGGCAGGCCGCCCTCGTAGTCGTTGAGCACGTACGTCCAGACCGGGATGTCGCCGTCCAGCGTCTGCGCGCGCAGCTTGATCTTGCGGTAGATGCCGAGCTGGACCCCCTCCCAGCGGTCCAGCCCCTCCTCGTCCATCGGGGCGATGTCGTACAGCGAGACGAAGACCCGGTCCTTCTCGTCCTCGACGACGGTGGCCAGCGAGCCCTCCCAGCCGAGCTGCTCGCCGCCGAAGGTGAGTCGCCAGCCGTCCAGCCATCCGGTGCCGCGCAGCGGTGAGTGCGGGGCTCGGCGGGTCATCTGCCGGGCATCGAGGTTGGTGGCATACGCGGCGTAAAGGGGCATGGGGGCCAGCGTAGCCCGGTCGGCCCACGCTCCGGGGCGAGTGCCGGTCCGCACGGAGTCCAGTGTGGCTTCGTACGGAGCCCGGACCCCGTTGTGGCGGCGGCCCCGGCGTGCGGGACAATGGTGAGCGTGACTCGGATCGTGATCATCGGTGGCGGACCCGGCGGATACGAGGCGGCCCTGGTGGCCTCCCAGCTCGGCGCGGAGGTGACCGTCGTCGACCGCGACGGCCTGGGCGGATCGGCGGTGCTCACGGACTGCGTGCCGTCGAAGACCCTGATCGCGACCGCGGAGGTGATGACCACCTTCGACAGCTCGTACGAGGAGCTGGGCATCACCGTCGCCCGGGACGGCGCCGACCAGGACGCCAAGGTCATCGGCGTGGACCTGGGCAAGGTCAACCGCCGTGTGAAGCGCCTGGCGATCGCGCAGTCCCACGACATCACCCAGTCCGTCACCCGCGCCGGGGTCACCGTGCTGCGCGGCCGCGGCCGGCTCGGCGCCGGCGGGCAGGCCGTGGACGGCTCCCGCGAGGTGCTGGTGGACGGTCCCGACGGCACCGTGCAGTCGCTGCGCGCCGACGCCGTGCTGATCGCCACCGGCGCGCACCCGCGCGAGCTGCCGGACGCCCAGCCGGACGGCGAGCGGATCCTCACCTGGACCCAGGTGTACGACCTGGAGGAGCTGCCCCGCGAGCTGATCGTGGTCGGCTCCGGTGTGACCGGCGCCGAGTTCGCCGGTGCCTACCAGGCGCTCGGCTCCAAGGTCACCCTGGTGTCCAGCCGCGACCGGGTGCTGCCGGGCGAGGACCCGGACGCCGCGGAGGTGCTGGAGGACGTCTTCCGGCGCCGCGGCATGAACGTGATGGGCCGTTCCCGCGCCGAGACGGTCAAGAGGATCGGCGAGCGGGTCGAGGTGACCCTCTCCGACGGCACGGTGATCGAGGGCACCCACTGCCTGATGGCGGTCGGCTCGATCCCCAACACGGCCGACATGGGCCTGGAGGAGGCCGGGGTCAAGCTCAACGACTGGGGCCAGATCCAGGTCGACCGGGTCTCCCGCACCAGCGCCCCGGGCGTCTACGCGGCGGGCGACTGCACCGGGGTGTTCATGCTCGCCTCGGTGGCGGCCATGCAGGGGCGGATCGCGATGTACCACGCGCTCGGCGACGCGGTGCAGCCGCTGAACCTCAAGACCGTGGCCTCCAACGTCTTCACCGACCCGGAGATCGCCACCGTCGGTTACACCGCGGCCGACGTGGAGTGCGGCAAGATGGACGCCGTCGTGGTCAAGCTGCCGCTGCGCGGCAACCCGCGGGCGAAGATGCAGGGCATCCGGGACGGCTTCGTGAAGCTGTTCTGCCGCCCGGGCACCGGGATCGTGGTCGGCGGCGTGGTCGTCGCCCCGCGGGCCAGCGAGCTGATCCACCCGATCTCGCTCGCGGTGGACGCCAATCTGACGGTCGAACAGGTGGCCAGCGCCTTCACCGTCTACCCGTCCGTGTCCGGTTCGACCGCCGAGGTCGCCCGGCAGCTGCACATCCGCAAGCGGGCGGCCGGCGAATCCTGAGCCCGAGGCGCGAAGTTGGGGGCGGCTGCCGACCGGCGGCCGCCCTTCGCGCGTCGGGAGCCCTCACCCGGACAGCGGGCGCAGTCCCGGGTTGTTGACGGCGCGTATTGTACGGTCACGCGCCGCTCTTCGGTGAGCAATTCCAGCTACCAGCTGCAAACGCCTGAAAGCAGACGGTCACGCAGGTTACCGTCGGTTCTGTGTTTGCAGCAGAACGTCGCCAGTTGATCCTCGAAATGGTGCGCGCCAACGGAGCGGTCTCGCTCCGGGAGTTGGCCCGCGTCGTCCAGACCTCCGAAGTGACCGTGCGCCGCGACGTGCGGGCCCTGGAGGCAGAAGGGCTCCTCGACCGCCGGCACGGCGGCGCGGTGCTCCCCGGCGGCTTCAGCCGCGAACCCGGTTACCCGCAGAAGACCCACCTGTCCGCGGCGGAGAAGAGCGCCATCGCGGACCTCGCCGCCGGACTGGTGGAGGAGGGCGACGCCGTGGTCGTCGGCGCCGGCACCACGACCCAGGAGCTGGCCCGCCGGCTGGCGCGGGTGCCGGGCCTGACCGTGGTCACCAACTCGCTCCTGGTCGCCCAGGCGCTGGCGCACGCCAACCGGGTCGAGGTGGTGATGACCGGCGGCACCCTGCGCGGCTCCAACTACGCGTTGGTGGGCAGCGGCGCCGAGCAGTCGCTGCAGGGGCTGCGGGTCACCAAGGCCTTCATCTCCGGCAGCGGGCTCACCGCCGAGCGCGGACTGTCCACCGCGAACATGCTGTCCGCGAGCGTGGACCGAGCACTGGTGCAGTCGGCCGCCGAGGTCATCGTCCTCGCCGACCACACCAAGCTCGGCGCGGACAGCATGTTCCAGACCGTCGCCACCGAGATGATCACCCGGCTGGTCACCGACGAGCAGGCCACCGCCGACGACGCCACCGCCCGCGAGCTGGACGCGCTGGCCGACTGCGGGGTCCAGATCGACCTCGCGCCGTTCGGCGCGGCCCCCGCCGGGGACGCCCCGGTGCACGGCACCGGCAGCGGGCCCGTCCACCAGACCCAGCCCGGCCCGATGGGCCGGCGTCCCGCCCCGGGCCCCGGCGGTGCTCCGCTGCCCGGACAGCGCCGCCCCGGCACCCACGGAGGGCCGGCCGGGCCGGGCGGGATGCCGGTCCGACTGGCCGAGCTGGGCCTGCCGCGGGGGCGCTGAGCCCGTCGTCCGTACGGTGGGGAAACACGACCGGTCCGCACACCCCGAAAGGCGTACGGACCGGTCGAGAGGTTGACGGACCGCGCGGCGGCCCCTGCGGACCGCCCCGGCCGCGGCCCGGTTCGAGCCGCGGCCCGGGCCGGCGGTCGGATCGGTGACCAGGGCCGGTGACCCGCGTCGGCCGGTGGCGGCCAGGGCCGGCGATCCGGACCGGTGACCCGGGCCGGTGCCGGGGCCGGGGATCCGGACCGGTGACCCGGGCCGGTGCCGGGGCCGGGGATCCGGACCGCCGGTGGCCCGAGGTCAGACCGTGCTTGCGGTCAGTCCTTGATCTCGCACAGCGCGGCGCCGCTGCTGACGCTCGCGCCCACCTCGGCCTTGAGGCCGACGACGGTGCCCGACTTGTGGGCGTTCAGCGGCTGCTCCATCTTCATCGCCTCCAGGACCACGATCAGCTCGCCCTCGGCGACGACCTGGCCCTCCTCGACGGCGACCTTGACGATGGTGCCCTGCATCGGGGAGGCCAGGGTGTCGCCGCTGACGGCCGAGCCGGCCTTCTTGGCGCCCGCCCGGCGCTTGGCCTTGGCGGCACCCGCCGCACCGGCCGCCGGGGCCGCCGCGACGCCCAGCGAGGACGGCAGCGAGACCTCGATCCGCTTCCCGCCGACCTCGACGACCACGGTCTCCCGGGTCTCCGCCTCCTCGCCCTCGCCGGCGGCACCGGCGAACGGCGGGATGGTGTTGTCGAACTCGGTCTCGATCCAGCGGGTGTAGACCTTGAACGGCTCGTCGCTGCCGTGCACCTCGGGCGCGAAGGCCGGGTCGGTGACGACCGCCTGGTGGAACGGGATGGCGGTGGCCATGCCCTCGACCTTGAACTCGTTCAGCGCGCGGCGGGCCCGCTCCAGGGCCTGCTTGCGGTCGCGGCCCGAGACGATCAGCTTGGCCAGCAGCGAGTCCCAGGCGGGGCCGATGACCGAGCCGCTCTCGACGCCGGAGTCCAGGCGCACGCCCGGGCCGGACGGCGGGGCGAACAGCGTCACGGTGCCGGGCGCGGGCAGGAAGTTCCGGCCCGGGTCCTCGCCGTTGATGCGGAACTCGAAGGAGTGGCCGCGGATCTCCGGGTCGTCGTAGCCGAGCTCCTCGCCGTCGGCGATCCGGAACATCTCGCGGACCAGGTCGATCCCGGTGACCTCCTCGGTGACCGGGTGCTCCACCTGCAGACGGGTGTTGACCTCCAGGAAGGAGATCGTGCCGTCCTTCGCCACCAGGAACTCACAGGTCCCGGCGCCCTCGTAGCCGGCCTCCTTCAGGATGGCCTTGGACGCGCGGTACAGCTCGGCGTTCTGCTCCGGGGTCAGGAACGGCGCGGGCGCCTCCTCGACCAGCTTCTGGTGCCGGCGCTGCAGCGAGCAGTCACGGGTGGAGACGACCACCACGTTGCCGTGCTTGTCGGCGAGGCACTGGGTCTCCACGTGCCGCGGGTTGTCCAGGTAGCGCTCGACGAAGCACTCGCCGCGGCCGAAGGCGGCGACCGCCTCGCGCACCGCGGAGTCGTACAGCTCCGGGATCTCCTCCAGCGTGCGGGCGACCTTGAGGCCGCGTCCGCCGCCGCCGAAGGCCGCCTTGATGGCGACCGGCAGGCCGTGCTCCCGGGCGAAGGCGACGACCTCGTCGGCGCCCGAGACCGGGTCGGGGGTGCCGGCCACCAGCGGGGCGCCGGCGCGCTGGGCGACGTGACGGGCGGTGACCTTGTCACCGAGGTCGCGGATCGCCTGCGGCGGCGGGCCGATCCAGGTCAGCCCCGCGTCCAGGACGGCCTGGGCGAACTCGGCGTTCTCCGACAGGAACCCGTAACCGGGGTGGACGGCGTCGGCGCCGGAGTCCTCGGCGGCCTTGAGGACCTTGGCGATGTCCAGGTAACTGGTGCCGGGGGTGTCACCGCCCAGCGCGTAAGCCTCGTCGGCCGCGCGGACGTGCAGCGCATCCCGGTCCGGCTCGGCGTAGACGGCGACGCTGGCGATACCGGCGTCCGAGCAGGCCCGGGCGACGCGGACGGCGATTTCCCCGCGGTTGGCGATGAGCACCTTGCGCACTGTGGCTCCCTTCTTGAACCTCGTTGAGTTTATGGATTCCTGGGCGGTACCGGCGAGTAGCCCCAGGTTGTGAACTATCCCACACGCTCGGTGATGGGAAATCCGGTGCTGATCACCGTCCGTCGGCAACCGCGCAGGTGGTGGCCGGTGAGCTGCCGCCGGACCGGTCGACGGTGGGTGACCGGGTGGCGGCGTGGCGGGACGGTGTCATGGGACACACCCTCCCGCAGCCCGCTTAAACCGCGGTCGAGGCGGGTGCGGGGCGCCGCTGGGCCTCGGTCGTCACGTCGGCGGCGAGCTCGACCATGTCCGGCCCGTACGCGGCCGGGTTGACCACCCGTAGGACGAGCGCGAACGTCCCGTCGCGGCCGTACCGGCGGGCGAGTTCGCGGTGGTGGGAGACGAGGTAGCGCACTCCGGCCTGGTTGGCGACGCCGGTCTGGCCGGCTATCAGGAAGACCGGGCGGCCGCCCTCGGGGGTGGCGATCCGGGCCAGCAGGGTGTGTGCCTGGTCCTGGTCGGCGCGGAAGTCGCGCTCGCCCACCACGATCACGTTGCTGCCCGGGCCGGGGCCGGAGGTGATCAGCACGCCCGGCAGCCCCCAGGCCAGGTGGGCGGCCACCCGCTCGTTGCTCACCGGACCGCCCAGGCAGAGCTCGGTCTTGAGGCCCAGACCGCGGTGCGCGGCGTCGTGGGCGACCAGTTCGGCCCGGGCGCCGCACTCCTCGACCAGCCCCGCCAGCCACATCAGGGCGTAGGCGTCCCGGCGGGTCACGGTGTGCGCGTGCGAGCCCGTCCCCACGCTGCGGGGCACCACGACCAGGCACTCGCTGGCGGCCGGCAGCCCGAGGAAGGCCCGCATCCGCTCGACCCTGCGGCGCCGCCGCAGGGCCTGGGCGAGCCAGCCCAGGGCCGCGCTGATGGCGCTGGCCACCAGGCCGAGCACCACGTTGAGCACGCTGTCCGTCATCGCCGCGTCCCCTCCCCGTTCGAACGCCGCTCAGCTTAGGGCGTGTCCGGCGGTTCCCGCCGGGCCCGCGCGACGTGTTCGACGCGCCCGCGGGAGCCCGGGCGGGGGCGGGGGCAGGTCACCTGGTCCACAGATCGGTGATCCGCAGGTCCAGGTCGGCGAGCAGGCGGCGCAGCAACGGCAGGGAGAGGCCGATGACGTTGCCCGGGTCGCCGTCGATGCCGTCGATGAACGGGGCCGAGCGGCCGTCCAGGGTGAACGCCCCGGCCACGTACAGCGGTTCGCCGGAGGCCACGTAGGCGGCGACCTCCTCGTCGTCCGGGGTGCCGAAGCGGACGGTGGTGGAGGCGGTCTCCGAGGACTGGCGGCCGGTCGCGGTGTCGATCACGCAGTGGCCGGTGCGCAGCACGCCGGCCCGGCCGCGCATCGACTGCCAGCGGGCCAGTGCCTCGGCGGCGTCGGCGGGCTTGCCGAGGGCCTGGCCGTCCAGCTCCAGGACGGAGTCGCAGCCGATCACCAGTTCGCCGCCGGTGAGGCCGGCGGCGACGGCCTTGGCCTTGGCCTCGGCGAGGACGAGGGCGAGTTCGGCGGGGGTGGCGGCGCTGATCGCGTCCTCGTCGACGCCGCTGACCACCACGCGCGGGTCGAGCCCCGCCTGGCGCAGCAGTCCGAGGCGGGCGGGGGAGGCGGAGGCGAGGACGAGGGGGCGCTGGTCGGTCATGCCCACCAGGGTAGGGGCTGCCGGGGTCCGCCGTTCGGGTGAACGGCTCAGGTGAACGACCGGGACAGCATGATCAGGACGGCGCCCACCAGCACCAGGGCGGCGAGCACCTTGCCGGCCCGCTGCATCCGTTCCTGCATGCGGCGGGCCTCGGGCGAGGGCTCATCGCGGGGGTCTGACCAGAGCACCCGTCCAGAGTGCGCCGCCGGGCGCCGGGGCGCCTGAGTATCCGTACTCAGGTTCCGGGGGCAGCACGGGCGTTCCGGCGGCGAGCGGGTGCACGGCGGCGCGGGACGTCGGTCGGGC